>DASZUP010000416.1:0-12281 GCA_035547635.1 Pirellulales bacterium | reverse complement strand
CTTGCGCGGAGCCCCATTTCCACTTTGCCCGCCAGGCGTCGAATCTGCTCCTGGAAGGCCTCGCGGTTGCGGACCAGGATTTGGCGAACGGCAGCGTAGTTTTCGGCCACCAGGCCGAAGGCCACCGGCAACACCACGAACTCTTTGCGCAGCCGCTTGAGCGTCTCGTGGTGAGCCGCCAGCCGCCGGCGTTCGGGACGCAGCTTTCCTTTCGGCGCGTCGCTGACCACGGCCGCCAGGCGGCCGTCTCGGACCGTGCGGATTGCGGCGCCGTCGATTCCGGCCCATCCGAAGACCGGTTCCTTGTCGCACTCGATGACCGCATACAGGTACTGGCCGCGCGGAACTTCCGGCCTGGCCGTTAACGGATCGGAGACAGTTTCAAGCATGTTGGGCGCCTCCAGGGCGTTAATAGTTGAGTTCTCGGATACACACTCCGCGAGGCGGCTCGGCCACGGGCAGAGGCGCGTTCTCGTCGACCGGCAACGGCTCGGCGATCGAGCGCAGCCAGTTTTCCTTGATCGTAATCTCCGCGAGACGTGCGTCGATTTCTGCGCGACGCTCTTCGACCCTCCGCAACTCGTGCTGCAAGCGCGTCCGCTCGTGCGCCAGCGAAGCGAGTTCGAGCAGTGCGCCGCCGGCGGTCCGAGCGCGGCGACGATCGAGCAGAGCGCCGAGCGTTTTAATGTTTCGCGTGGTCTTTCGTTCCCCTTTCACCGTCTGATCCTCCTCACGTTCCGCGTTGCATCATGGAAAGCGATCGCCGCCGCCTGAACGCGTTAAGTGACGGACGCCGCCGCATGCCCGTTGACTCCGCCCGGCCGGCTCCGCCCCGAGCAGACCTGATCGATGATTTCATCGAGCCGGTCGACGTCCAGCGCTTCGCCGTGCCGGGTAATCTTGACCGTGTCGGCGCACAGTACGTCGCGGCACGTCTCGCGAAAGACCGGATCTCCGCGATCGGCGCTGGCGCCTCGCAGGGCGACGATCTTGGCGATCATGATGCAGGCCCGAATGGTCGGCCGATGATGGTTGACTCCCAGGCTGCGGAAGCGGCGAACGATTTCGACGATCCGCGCGACCGTGTCTTCCGGCAAACCGCTCTTGGCCGCCGTGATGGCGGACTCCGTCTGTTGATCGTGGTGACCGAGCTTGATCGTAATCATGCGGTCCAGCAGGGCGTCCTGCGTCTTGTGGACGCCCGCATACTCTTCCGGGTTGCTGGTGAAGATGGCGGCGAAGTTGGGATGCACCTGCATGTGGTTTTCGCAGCCGCGCCCGCTCGGCAATTCCAGCAACCGTTCTTCGAGAATGCTCAGCAGCACGTTGTTGGCTTCCGGGCGAGAGCGATTGAACTCGTCATAGATCAGCGTGAATCCGAACTTGCAGGCCGTCGTCAAGCGGTTGTCGACCCAGACCTTGCAGACGTTTTCTTCCTGCTTGACCACGGAGTGGATGAAGTTGTCGACGACGCGCGTGGCCCGATAGCCGTTCTGTCCGCCGACCAGATCGGAACTGCCGAACTCGTCATCGCCGTGGATCAAGATCAGCGGCCGCCCGAGCGCGGCGGCAATGTGTAGCGCCAGCGTCGTCTTGCCGGCGCCCGCCGGGCCGCTGAAGTGAACCGGATACCCGGTTTTCAGGTAGCATGTCGCCCGATCGGCAAGGCTGCGGACGTACGGGCTCTCCACGAAGTTCGGTTTCTGCTTCGGCAGCAGGACGGTCAACGGTTCGGTGCTCACGGGACCGGTAGCTCCTTGGCTGGGGCAGGCTGGTAAAAACGGGCTCTCAAGAGGTCATGTTCTCGCGAATTCACGCCTCTCGAGAGACCGCGGCCGGCATTTGTCGTCGCGCGGGATGGCCGGCCTTGAGGACCGCTGATGCAACGCGCTTTTTTCGCATTCATGCGATAGAGGCTTGCTCATCGTGCTCGCCTTCAACGTGGCGGCCCTTGTGCTTGCCTTCTGCATGGCGACCCTTGTGCTCGCGTGCGACG
Organism: Pirellulales bacterium; assembly: GCA_035547635.1. Lineage (GTDB taxonomy): Bacteria > Planctomycetota > Planctomycetia > Pirellulales > JAICIG01 > JAICIG01. Next base: position 10,285 of record DASZUP010000416.1, on the reverse strand, counting down.
TGCTGGCCATCGTGCGCGCTGCGCCAGATTCGGCTGGCCTCCTGCAGATCCTGTGTCAACTGCTGGTGCGTTTCGTCGAAGCCTTGAATCATCCGTTCTACGTATTCGTGACGGGCTTCGCGGCAGGCGTCCAATGCTTCGTGCAAGCGAGCTTGCAATTCCTGGAACCGCTGGGCCATCTGTTCGAGCATTGCTGTAACTTGCTCCGTGCGTTCTTGGCGGTTGCGGCTGAGCTTGGAGCGAACCTGAGTTGCCATGACCTGGTGTTCCTCGCTCAAGCGCTCCACGAACTCGTCCGCATCGGCCAGATGCCGTTCCGTCTGCGCGCGAAGCGAACGGAGTGCGCCAGCCCGTTTCTGCGCCGAGACCGCGAGCTCGTCCGTCAAGGCCTTCATATTCTCAGTGAAGGTGGCCATTTGCATGTCTCCCGAAAATTCAAAGCGTAGAGTGTGTTCTTAGTCGGAATGCGTTCTTCGCCAGTTTGCACTGCGTTGCTTCCACCGAGAGGGAACCCGCCGGGGCTCCCTCTCGGATGGAAAGCACGCGCCCCGTTGCTGCCCCAACACGTTAGGCGGGTTGAGCCGCAGTGGCGGTCAGGCCGATGGCCTCGGCGTACTTCAAGTAGGTCTCGACCGACGCCACGACGACGCGGGCTTCGACCGAAAGCAGTTCGATGCCGACCAGCGAAACCTTCGCCCAGGCGTCGATCACAATCCCCTTGTCCAGAATGCGGTCGACCACTTCCGCCAAGCTGGAACTGTCCGTAGACTTCATCACCTTTGCCATGACTCTTCTCCTCTCAACGGCAGGAAACATCTTTCGTCAAAACGTCAACGAGACGTAATGACTGCAGTCATTGCGAGTGACATCTAGCGAAGGTCGTGCCGCTCCCTGGTTCAGCTACTCTGGCCTCTCTTTACTCGTTCCCGCAACGAAAGTTGCGGCGTAAGATTTTTTCCTCAACCGCTTCCAAGCATGCGAACTCGCCGTAATGCCTCGGGCGCCGCTTACCGAATTAGGACTCGAATTCCCCGCTCGCACGCTGCCCGTAAGCGGCGAGTGTCGCCGCGGCGGCGTTTGCGCCGCTCGCCACGTCGGCGGCGCTGGCCGCCACGAAGTGATACGGCGGCCAAGGCCCGGTCAGCAGCAGCTTGTCAGAGATGTCTTGCTGCAACTCGCGAAACGTCTTGCGGAAACGGCCCTGGCATTGACGACGCACGAGAAAGCAGAGCGAAACCATCGAGTCCGAATCAACCGGGGCCGCCCGCCGACAACTCGTGTACAAGCCCTGGAAAGCCGCCAGGAATCGCTCGGCCGTATCCTGGGCGTTTGCGCGGCGCGCGTCCCGCTGCGCGTAGCGCGCCTGCCGTCCGGCGAGATAACGAGCGCCCGGTCCGCCTTCAGCCTGCTCCACGGAAAGGGGCGTTTCCGGCTCGCAACGCGTTCCGGCCAACGGGGCCGGCGCCCCGGCAAGTATTCGCAGGCCGAATTCGTCGCAGCCGGACACGTCTTCCAGCATGGCCAGGAATTCGCGGCCTCGAGCGCGCAGCAAATCGCTGATGGCGTCTTTGGAAGGCAGCAGGCATGCATAACGCATCGGCAAAAAAGGTCCGCGGCGGTGCAACTGCTCGATGACCCTCGCATAAGCCAGCAGATACGACGCCGACGGGTTGGGATCGGCGACGGCGAAGTCAGCGTAGGCAGCCGCCAGCTCGCCTTCGCACAACAGATTTGTCGGCAGACCGACAGGCCCCGTCGGCAAGGGGCGGCGCCACGCGCTGGAAACAAATCCCACTCCGTACACCATGCGGTTCATGCAAACGTCTCCTCGAAGGAGGGACAGAAGCTGAACGGCGGCCAGGGCCCCGTACACTCCAATGCCAGCCCCCGCTTGACGTATCGCCGGGCGAGCGAGTCCACGCGAGCGCGAAACTCTTCGACGCGCTCCTTCGCCAGCAAGAACGCCAGGTTCAGCGCCATCTCGTCGGCCTTGCCGGACAGTTGGGAAGGCTGCGGCTTCAGCGCCTTCGCCTCGACGGCGGCGCCCTGCAATGCGTCGAGAATCTCCGCGGTCGCCTGTCGTCCCCATTGTCTGAGTTCTCGCTGCGCCGCAACGTCGAGCTGCTTTTCCTGGAAGTAACGCTTTCCCGGCGCGGCGGCCAGCGCACGGCGGCGCGCCGCCCAAGACGGCTCGGCTTCGAGCAGCCAGGCCTTGGCTGTCTTCGCCGAGAGATAGCCTTTCACCGCCCATTCCAGTTTCTCTGCCGCATAGTCCAGGAACCGATCGATTTCGGCGCTTTGCCGCGCCATAACGGACTGCACGGCGAACGGCGACGAGAACAGCGCGCCGAACCGCACGGGCAACACCGGCGAGCGCTCCATCACCTCTTCGATCACCGCTTCGTGACGGCAGGCGCGCGGGATCAGCCATTGCAGATCCGGTTCTCGATCGCAGACCGGAGCGGCGTGAAACTCTGCCAGCGGCGTCTGGCTGCAAACGGCCGCAATGTTCGCGGTGCAAATCGCCTGCACGCCGGATCGGCCGTCAACGCCAAGCGATTTCAATTCGCCGACGGCGTCGGAACGGGCGAAACAATAAAGATAGGTTCCTTCGTTTGCGGCCATCGCCGTCAGCTTCCCATCTGCTTTTGACTACGGACTTCGGCCATGGCTTGCGCCAAGTGTTCCTTGCGAATCAGCAGCGGCCGTTCGAGCGCCGCCTGGTCGCGCTGCGAAATGGCCTCGCGGATCACTTGCACGGCGCCGCGCCGACACACGGCTTGCACATCGGCGCCGCTGAAGCCTTCGCTTTGGTCGGCCAACTCGTCCAGGTTGAGGTCGTCCGCTGTCGGCTTGTCGCGCAACCCGATCGCGAAAATCTCCTTGCGATCGTTGCGGTTCGGCGCCGGAATCTCCAATTGGACGTCAAACCGCCCCGGACGCAGCAAGGCCGGATCGAGAATATCCGCGCGGTTCGTGGCGCCGAGCACAAGCACGCCGGTCAGTTCCTCCACGCCGTCCATCTCCGCCAGGAACTGTCCGATCACGCGTTCCGTGACGTGCGAATCGGCGCCCCCCGCGCCCCGTTCGGGAACCAAGGCGTCCAGTTCGTCGAAAAACACGATGCACGGCGCCGCCTGGCGAGCTTTGTGGAAGATCTCGCGGACGCCTTTCTCGGATTCGCCCACGTATTTGGAAAGCAGCGAAGGCCCCTTGACCGAAAGGAAGTTGACCTCCGTCTCGCTCGCCACCGCCTTGGCCAACAACGTCTTGCCGCAGCCGGGCGGACCCGAGAGCAGGATGCCCTTGGGCGGACTGATGCCCGCCTGAGAGAACAAGTCGGGATGCCGCAGCGGCCACTCGACCGCCTCGATCAATTGTTGCTTCACGGCGCTCAAGCCGCCCACCTCATCCCAGCGGACTTCGGGCGTCTCGATGAACACTTCGCGAATAGCCGACGGTTCGACCTCGTGCAGTGCATCCAGGAAGTCGGCCATGCAGACTTCCAGCTTCTGCAGCGCCTCGTAAGGAATCTGTGCGGCGGCAAAGTCGATCTCCGGCAGAATCGTGCGCAGACGCGTCATGGCCGCCTCGCGGCACAAGGCTTCCAGGTCGGCGCCCACGAACCCGTGAGTAATGGCCGCCAGGTGGGGCATGTCCAAATCTGAGGCCAACGGCATGCCCCGGCTGTGAATATCCAGGATCTCCTGGCGTCCTTCGCGGTCGGGAATGGAAATCGCAATCTCGCGATCGAAGCGTCCCGGCCGGCGCAGCGCCGGATCGAGCGCGTTCGGCAAGTTGGTGGCGGCCAGCACCATCACGTGCTGGCGACGCGTCAGGCCGTCCATCAGTGACAATAGTTGGGCGACGACGCGCTTTTCGACTTCTCCCACGACGTTTTCCCGCCGGGGAGCGATGCTGTCGATTTCATCAATGAAAATGATGCTCGGCGCCTGCCGCGCAGCCTCGTCGAAGATCTTCCGCAGGTGCTGCTCGGACTCCCCATAGAATTTGTGAATGATTTCGGGACCGTTGACTACGAAGAACTTCGCGTCGGTCTCGTGGGCGACCGCGCGGGCGATGAGCGTTTTTCCGCAGCCCGGCGGACCGTAGAGCAAGACGCCCTTGGGCGCGTCGATGCCGAGGCGTTCGAACACTTCGGGATAGCGCAACGGCAGCTCGATCGTTTCGCGGATCCGCCGCAACTCGCGCTTCAAGCCGCCGATGTCTTCGTAGGTCAGCGCTCGCGGGGCCTCTTGGGCGCCGCGCGTCCGGGACTTGCCGACTTCGAGCAGTGTGCCGGGCTTGATCACGACCGGTCCGGCAGGCGCGGTCGAAGAGACTTTGAAATCCGCCGAGCGCGAACCGAACAAGTTCGCCCGGACCAGGTCGCCTTCTCCGACCGGAAGCCCGTCCAGCAAGCTGCCGATGTACTGCAAATCACGGTCTCGCGGCACGATCGTGATCGGAGCCAGAACCACGCGCTGCGCGGCGCGGGGGCTGATCTTGCGGACTTCAACGACCTGGTCCAGCCCGGCCCCGCAGTTGTCGCGAGTCACGCCGTCGATCTGGATGCGCGATTGACCGCGGTGCTCCTTGAACGCCGGCATGGCTTTGCCGACGGTCTTCCGCTTGCCGGCGATTTCGACAAAATCGCCGATTTGCAGACCGAGCCGCTCCATGTCGGTCGGATCGATGCGCGCCAGGGCGCGTCCCGCGTCTTTGGGCAGAGCCTCGAAGACCTTCAACTTTTCCACGGCGGCCGTCTCAGGCATTTTTGTTCGCCTTGTGTTCTTCGTCGGAGAATCGAACTTCCAGCACGCCGTTTCGGCAGTGCGACGTCATCTTCCAGTCCAGTGCGGCGTCGGGCAGCAGCACTTCCTTGCGGTACTTTTTGTCGCCGGACCTGGCCGAGATCATGAGAATGTCTTCGTTCAGCTCCAACTGAACGTCTTTCGAACCGATGCCGGGCAACTCCGCCACGACCAGCACCTCATCATCCTCCTCGAACACGTCAACCATTGGTTCGCGCTCTTCATGCACGACGGGCTTGCCCGTGCGCTCGTCCTGACGAACGTTTCCAAACGGCTCGACCTTGACAGTTTCGCGCTGGCCGCCGAGGCCGGAGCGGATGGTAAAGCCGTAAACGCCGCGCAGTTGATCCGTCGGCTCGACGCCCCGAATCTCGCCCGAGCGTTTGAGCTCCTCGCCCTTTTCGGCAAGCTCGCCCAACTTTTCGATCAGCGTGGTCAGTCCGCCCAGGAACCCTCCGTTGGGCTCGCTTTTGGTCTTGCGCCTTGCGGAATGCTTACTCGTCATGACGATTTTCTCCCTTTGAAAGAAAGGATCATTTCACGCTGGGTTTTTCCATGTCCTTGTTCAGCAGCATCGTAATTCCGTATTGCCGGGCCTTGGTGCGGAGCGTCTTGTAATCGATCTGCAGCAACCGGGCGGCCTCGGCCTTGTTGCCTCCGGTTTGCTGCAGCACCCGCGTCAGGATCTCGCGTTCCGCCTCGACGACCTTGCGGCGGATCAGCGTTTTTAGAGCGATCGGTTGGGCCGTGATCTCATCCACCAAGGCGCCTTGCCATTCGCAAGGCGCGTGTTGGCCGATCAAGCCCAGGTGCTCAGGGTGGATCTGGTCGTCGGCCAGCAGCACGGCGCGTCGAATCAGGTTGCGCAGCTCGCGGACGTTGCCAGGCCAGGCGTGCCGGTGCATCGACTCGATGGCTTCGAGGGAAATCTGCTGCCGGTTCTTTCCCAGCTCTTCACAGGTCTGCAGCATGAACCGCTCGGCCAGGTACAGAATGTCTTCCGCCCGCTCTCTCAGCGGCGGGACCTCAATGCTGAATTCATTGAGACGATGATAGAGGTCCTGCCGGAAACGCCCGGCTGCGACCAGCGCCGGCAGGTTCTGATTGGTGGCGGTGATCACGCGCACGTCGAAGTCGACGTAGCGAGCGCCTCCCAGCGGGCAGACCTGCCGTTCCTGCAACACGCGCAGCAAATTCGTCTGCACGCCCGGCGGCAGATTCTGAACTTCGTCCAGGAACACCGTTCCGCCCGAGGCCGCGACAAACTTGCCGATCCGGCTGCGATCGGCCCCGGTAAAGGCGCCTTTCTCATGCCCGAACAGCTCGCTCTCGATCAGGTTGGGTTGCACGGCGCCGCAATCGATGGCCAGGAACGGGCCTTTCGCACGGCGGCTGCGCAGATGGATCTCCCGGGCCGCCAGCTCCTTGCCGGAGCCGGTTTCACCGCTGATGATCACCGTAAAATCGGTCGGCGCCACGCGATCAATGTCGGCGACCAGTTTGCGCACCCAATCGCTCGGTCCCATCAGTTCGTGCAACGAGTGCGCCGAGTCGGCCTGCGCCGCCGGTTCGGGCGACGCAGGGCGTTCTGCCCGATCTTCAACCAGACGTTCGGCGAGCGCCTGGCGAACCGCCGCGATCAGCTCCTGTCGCTGGCACGGCTTGCTCAGATACCGGCACATTTCGCGCTGCGCGGCCTGCGGCGGCGTTGCGACGTCGCGATCCGCCACGACGATGAATGCGGCCGTCGCAACGGACTTCATCAGCGCAGGCAGCGAGCTCGCCGTTTCCTGGCTCAACGCGTCGAGGTTGCACAGCACCGCATCCGGCGGCGCCTGTCTGATCCGCTTCAACGCCGCTTCGCCGGTGGCCGCCTTGGTCACGCTGAAACCTTCCTGCTCCAGCAAGGCGCCCAATGCGGTGCGAGCTTTTTCGTCTTCGGCCACAACCAGCAGTTGCGGCGCAACGGGGGGCATACCGTTCATCAGCATCCAATTCGTCGGGTCATCAAGCGTAAATACGGACGATCTCATATCGCGACAATCAGCTAAGCCGTTCACGTTTTTGCCTCCCAACCGCCAGGGCGCCGCTACCGTCGGCGTCCGTTCCCCGGCGCCGCCGGCAACACGACGTCGAGCCTGGTCGTCTCGATGTCGCGCGGCAGATGTTCGTCGACCGAGTGCAGTAAGCCGAGAAAGATCAATCCGGTCTCTCCCGACAACAACGTCTGAGCAATCCGCTCCGCGATGTAAGCGTCGCGGCGCCTTAAGATGCGTTCGCTCGCCTCTTGCTGTTGCGGCGTAACGGCTTTCCGCGCGCCGGCGGCCAGCACCGCGTGCCGCGAGAGTTCGTATTCTTCGAGCAACAGCTCCGGCGATTCGGTTCCCATGATGCGAGCGCCCCGCGCCATCAGTTTCAGCAGGAGCTGATGATTGCGGCTGCCAATTCCCGCCAGCTCTCGCACGATCTCTTCCTCTCGGCCGCAGCATGCCAACCCATCCTGGTAGAGCCGCAAACGTGCGTAGTCGAGATCGAGCTGCTCGATCTCACGTTCGATGTTCGTCCACATGTTCTCGATCGTTAGCTGTCTGCGCTGCCAATGCGCACGCCCCGTTCGCTTCACGTGCAGTCGCCGTACGGGTTCCTTCAAGCTGCCCAGATCTTCGGGCGTGTGGATGATCGGAATCCAAATCAGTCGTTTTGGCTCTTCGCGGCGCATAGCGATAATCAGGCGTGATCCCCGCAGACTTTCGAGACTTCCACGCAGCGAACGCAACGCGCGTTCGCACGCACACGCAAACACGCTCAAGAAGGCGACGTCAAAAGAAGCGAAGTTCGCCGCAATCGAGGAGGCAGGCGCGCAGGCGGGAACTCAAACAAAATTCAATCGCTGTCCGCGACGACGCTTGTGTACGTCAAAGAGAGAACGGCTGGCGGCGTGGCTGAGCAAGCACCGATTCAAGAAGCTCGTTATTCCGGCGAGTTGCCGTGCGATCGAAGAGCAGGGTGTGGCCGTGCATGAGATGCAGAATCGATTCGCACCTGCGACGCCTTGCCCCCGGCGTCGCCTTACGAAAAAAGATGGCTCTCGATTTCCCGATTGTCAAACGGCTGAATGCCGGGAATTTATCTGCCGTCTTACGATTTACCGGGGTTCGATTCCTGCCGGCGGGCCTTTTCCTGATGCTCGCGTTGTTCAACGTCTTTCGGATGTTTCGAGAACGACTCGAACACGTCGCCGACGACGAGATCGGTCAGGCGCCCCAATTCGGCAAGGATGACGGTCTCGGCCTCGGGCGCCAACTTGGACCTTGTCGGTTCGTATCCGCCGACTCCGTGCGCGTCGGCCGTGGCAATGTAACCGAGATTGCCGTTGGCATAACCGACGATGATCGGCACGGCCCGGTCCGCAATCGCGCGTTCCAGCTTGAAGCCGTATTCGACCATCGGCTCCCCCGGCATGGTCAGCAGCAGGTACGGCCCAATCTTCAAGGCCTGCAACTCCGCCGTGATCCGGCCCTCCTTCCCTGGCAGCGAAACGACCGAGTTGGCGACGCGAATGGCGTAAAAGGAAGACCGCTTGCTCAATTGCTCGCGCGTCACGTTGCCGGCGAGCGCGCGGACGACGGCGGCGCCCAGGTCCCGTCCTGCCCATTGAATGTCCGCCTCGTCGGCGCAGCGGTACGGGTAGCCCGGCAGGTTCGGGCGGATGTCGCCGGCGCAGCCTTGCAGAAACAAGGCGCTGGTCTGTTGCGCGTAACACATTTCAACGAAGGATTGCGCCTCGCCCGGAAAGTCGGCGCTCATCTTCGGGTAGCCCGTCGGATAAGGCGCCGAGCCCTTGTCTCCCCAGGTGAAGAAGCAGGGATGACAAACGGCGTGCATGACCACGGCCAGCGGCGTGAGTGAGCGGCCGTCGTCGAACCGCAGCACTTTGACGCGCTGATCGTTGGGGCCCTCCGGATTGAGCCGCACCACGGCCCGGCCGTCGATCACCTTGCGGCGATTGATGCTGAAGCTGATCCGGTCCTCGCCGTAACCGATCGTGACCGGTCGCATCTCCCCGGCCGCTTGCCTGGCCGCGGCGCCCAACTTGTCGATCAGCTCACGGCCCCACTTGGAATCGGCCTCGAAAGCGGGCCCGGAGTGATTGTGCGAAGCCGCCACCATGATGTTTGCCGCCGGCACGCCCGCTTCTTTTTCGATCCGCTCGCGCGCCAGCTTCACCATCTCTTCCCAGGCGCCGATCGTGTCCAGCGTGACGATCGCCGCCTTCGTTTCGCCGTCGTCCAGCAGCAACACGCCCGCTCGCAGCGGGTCGCGCACTCCGTGCACCATGCGACGATGCCCGGTCACCATCACGCCGTCCGTTTCGGCGGGCGTAATATCCGTCTTGGCCGAGCCCGCGCGCAGGTTGGATTCAACGGGAAATTGTCCGTCTTTGACCGGCGATTTTTCTCCGCCGTTCAGCGAAATCGGCGAAGTCAGCGAAGTCAGCGGGGCAAGCGCCAACGCGACGAGAGCGATCATTCGTTTCATGCTTCGGGCGACTCCTGGTGCGGGGGAAACGGTAGCAGGCTGAATGGTGACGGACAGGCGGTTAGCGGAAGATCAGCAGAGGCTGCTCAGTTTGCGCAACCGAACGACGGCCTGGCTGACGGCTTCGATGGCGAATTCAACCTCTTCGGCCGTGTTAAAACGGCCCAGACCGAAGCGCAGGCTGGAACGCGCCAGATCATCGTTCAGTCCGAGAGCGCGCAGCACGTGACTCGGTTCCGGGTTGGCGGCCGTGCAGGCGCTGCCGGAGCTGACGGCCAGTTGCTTCATGCTCATCATCAGCGCCTCGCCGTCGACGTGCGCGAAGCTGAGATTCAAATTAGCCGGCAAGCGCAAGCCGGGCGACTGCAAGGACGGCCCGTTGAGCGTTACGCCCTCCAGTTCGGTTGTGAGGCCCGCGTGCAAACGGTCGCGCAGCGCCGGCAAACGCTCGGTTTCGGCCGGCATTTCCTCGATGCACAGTTGCAGCGCCTTGGCAAAGCCGACGACGCCCGGCACGTTCAACGTTCCGCTCCGCAGGCCCCCTTCCTGCCCGCCGCCGTCAATCTGCGCTTGCAGCCGCACGGGCGGACTGCGCCGGCGCACGTAAAGCGCGCCGACGCCCTTGGGGCCGTAAATCTTGTGCGCCGAGAAACTCATCAGGTCAACGTGCAAGGCCATGACGTCGACCGGAATCTTGCCGACCGCTTGCGTCGCATCGCAGTGCAGCAGCACGCCGCGCTCGCGGCAGAGCTCGCCAATTTCCGCCAGCGGCTGAATGACGCCAATTTCGTTGTTGGCCAGCATTACAGAGACCAAGGCAGTGTCCGGCCGAAGGGCATCGGACACTTGCTGCGGATCAAGCAGCCCGCTTTGCTCGCTTCCGGCCGGAGCGACTTCGAGCAGGGTGATCTCGTAGCCGCGCCGGCCGAGCC
>DASZUP010000415.1:0-2868 GCA_035547635.1 Pirellulales bacterium | reverse complement strand
ATGCCGCCGCCACCGGTGCAGACGATGTCCTGGTCGGCTGGCAGGTTGCCGGAGCCACCGGTTGTCTTGATCGGCTTGCCGCTGTTTGCTGCCACATGCACGATGTCCTTGGGCAGCGGACCGCACAGCGCCCCGAGAGCGACAACGTACTGGTTCGTGCGGCCGTTAAGCCCCGTCATCAACCCCGGGGAGCAGTTGTTGTCGACCTGGCCCGTAGGGGCCGCGCCAAACTCAGCGCCAACGGTGTGGTTGGTATCTCCGTCGTGGCATATGCCGAAACACTTGTTGCTGGCCTTGGTACCGTCGGCGTGGGCGCAATCGATCGAAATGCCGCGGATGTATTGGATGGAATCCGAGTCGGCGCGGTCATACTGCACGAAGTAGTGAATGTATTTGACTACCGAGCCCTTGTCGCACTGGGTGCTGGTGGTGCCGCCGCCGAGCCCGCCAAAAAATTGCGGTAGCTGTACGGGGTCGCCGAAGCTCGTGGTGCCGAATGTCGGGGCGCAGATCAGCCCGATGTCGTCCAGCCAACTACCGACGCGGCCGAAAAAACCGGCGACATACTGATTGGCGGGGCAGGACGCCTTGAAAGGCGTTCCCGCGCCGACCGGTCCGTAGGGCTCGAAGTCGGCTTGGGCCGAGGTGGCAAAGGCAAGGAAGAGTGTAAGAACCGCGGCAACAGTCGCAATGATCTTGGCGCGCATGACAAGGAACCTCCCGATTCCAAGCAGTCACGCGTGCAATGTACTACGACTTCGCCCTCGCCGTACGGTGGAGGGGGGTTGCGTTATTTCGCCTCGGCTGCCGTGGCCGCTGCTTCCGCCATTTCCAGCCGCCGGTCGACATAGGCGGCGCAATCCGCAATCAGCTCGTCGACGTTGTTCTCGAAGAAGTGGTTGGCACCCTTGATGATCTGGTGATCGATCTTGATGCCCTTCTGCGTCTTCAGCTTGTCGACCAGCGCCTGCACGTCCTTCTGCGGCACGACCTTGTCCTGGTCGCCATGAATGATGAGGCCGGACGAGGGGCAGGGGGCAAGGAAGGTGAAGTCATGGAGGTTGGCTGGCGGCGCTATGGAAATGAAACCTTCGATCTCAGGGCGGCGCATGAGAAGCTGCATGCCGATCCAGGCGCCGAACGAGAAGCCGGCCACCCAGCAGCTGCGGGCGTCGGGATGGACCGACTGCACCCAGTCGAGCGCCGCCGCGGCGTCGGAAAGCTCACCCGAGCCGTGATCGAACTCGCCCTGGCTGCGGCCAACCCCGCGGAAATTGAAGCGGAGAACCGCGAAGCCGCGCTTCGCGAACATGTAGAAAAGCTGATAGACGACCTGGTTGTTCATCGTCCCGCCGAACTGGGGATGCGGGTGCAGGATGATGGCAATCGGGCCGTTCTTGCGCTTGGCCGGCTGAAAGCGGCCTTCCAGGCGTCCGGCGGGGCCGGTGAATATGATCTCGGGCATGTGGCCTCGGAAGTTGGGCCGCACTCATATCACGAGCGCGGGGGTCAATTTCAAGCATTCCGGCACGTGCCGGACATAGGCATCACAACAGGAGGAGATTTATGGAACCCAGGTCGATGCTCGGTTCGTGGCAGCTCTGGGCGTTGCTTTCAGCCGCCTTCGCCGCGCTAACGGCAATCTTCGCCAAAGTCGGCGTCGAAAACATCAATTCCGACTTCGCAACCCTGATCCGAACCGTGGTCATCCTGATCGTGGCAGCGGGGATCGTGATCGGCACCGGCCAGTTCCAGCCGCCAGGCTCAATCTCGGGCCGCACTTACCTGTTCCTGATCCTCTCAGGCTGCGCTACCGGCGCGTCCTGGCTCTGTTACTTTCGGGCGCTGAAGCTCGGCGAGGCGTCGCAGGTGGCGCCCATCGACAAGCTCAGCGTTGTCATGGTCGCCGTATTCGCCGCGCTCTTCCTGGGCGAACGCCTCTCAGCCCTGGCGTGGCTCGGGATCGTGCTGATCGGCAGCGGGGCCGTGCTCGTCGCGCTCTAGACGGCGAGCGGCGGCCCTTCCTCCGCGCCGACTTCAGATGACGCCAGCGCGGCATAAGACGCGATCTTGCCGTCGCCGGTCCAGTAGTCAGCCCGTTCCGGCACGACCTTGACCACTCGGATGTCCGGATCTTCGTCATTGTCCCACCACGCTTCGGCGGCGGGTGTCCACAGCTGGCGGATTCTGGAGCGATCGTTGGCAACGGTCGCGCGGCCGCTGACCCAAGCGTATTTGTGGGTGTTAGGATCCACAAAAGCTACGATAACGGCCGGATCGAACTGGATCTCGTAGTCCTTGTCGCTAGTCACGTCGCTGAGGAAGTAGAGCGCGTTGTCCTTCCTGCTGACGGCAACCGCCATCGGCCGACCGCGTGTCTCCAGCCCGCCATTGGTGATGAGCAGGGCGGTGGAGAAACACTCCATGATTTCCCATGCGCGGTCGCTGCTGCTGATTGGCATGATGAGTCCCTCCCTCGTTAATGATTGAGAACATCGACAGGCCGGGAATGGTTCCCCGGTTCGCATTTGGCAGTGTCGCGCGCTATTTTCTGCGCCATGAGCCGCACCTATCTCGACTACAACGCAACCGCCCCGCTGCGCCCCGAGGCGCGGGAAGCCGTTGCGAGTGCGCTGGGGGAGGTCGGCAACGCGTCATCGGTCCACGCCGAAGGCAGGGCAGCACGTGCGCGGATAGAAGCGGCCCGGGTGGAGGTGGCCCGCCTCGTCGGCGGTGACCCTCGCTACGTCACGTTCACCAGCGGTGGCACCGAAGCCAACGATACCGTGCTGACCCCCGATTGGACCTTTGGCAGCAAGTCGACGCCGGCCGATCTCCTCTTCGTCGGCGCGACGGAGCACCCATCCG
>DASZUP010000414.1:0-16494 GCA_035547635.1 Pirellulales bacterium | reverse complement strand
CGTCGACCAGACAACGGCGACCGCACAGGCGACGATCATTGTCGCTGCTTGTAAGCTTCTGGCCGAGATTGCCCAGAAGCTCGACGGGGAGATACCGCCCGAAGAAATGGCGCGGCTCCATAGCATCTTAGCGTCAATGGGAAAACGAACACAAGCAGCAATGACACGGCTCAGCGAGTGCGGGCAAACGGACGTGCTGAGTAGCGCCGTGATGGAGGCGTGGTACGATGGCTAATCGAGAGTGGCGTAATGGTGACTTAAGATGGGTGACTCAAGACACCCTTCCTTTTCCGGTCGGCGGCGCGATCAGGGAATGTGCGGCATTGCAATCGACATGCGGTCGAGGCCCGCTGTGGGCGCGCAGCCAGCGCCGGACGGGTGGCGCGTCGCGCTAACGTTGGGTGTCTAGGTTTCCCCCGAGGTTTCCCCCGTGGCAATGCAATTCGTGTTTGCTCAGGTTCAAGAGACTGTTCATCTGGCGAATCGTGACGGAGTTTCGCTAATGGCGAGGCACATCGATCAGCGCGGCCCGTCGACTCCGCCCTTCGAGGCCGATATCATTTGATCGTTATCGGGATCACAGAATCGCGGGCAAACACCTACTGCCGCCAATATGCCGGGACATTCCTCCAGGTCGGCCCGTAACTCGGCATGCGAGACACCCATCGTAACCCGGCGCGCCATTCCCGTTTCGGAGGGTGGTTCCCAAACTGCCAACATGTACTCGGCGCCTTGGGGCACGGCGTTAGTTGCCGACTGAATGAAATCCTCGGTCACCTTGCCGCGCAGGGGCAATTGCGGCTCACGGAAGACAACAATATCTGTGCCCTTCGGCACTGTTTCGCAAATGGCTCCAAAGGCTTTGAGGGAACGGCAAATCGCGTAGTCCTTTGCCCCAGCGGCACGCAAGTATCTCAGAACCACGAATACCTCCCCTTGCTCCTCAATCCATCGAGCAACCGTGGAGGCAAATCTCTCCGTTATGTCACGTGCGCGATTGTAGGCGTCCACAGTCGCTAACTCCCGTAGTTGTCGTCGCCCGCCTTTCGATGCCAGTCGGCGCCACAGGCGAAGCACTGTCTCGAATGAATCGTTCGTAAAGGCTGGCCGCATGAGGGGCATGGCTTGGTCTCTGGCACAGCCACCGGACTCGGCTTACTTGAAGGCTCGCTGAAAGCTTCTCCGCACCGCAACGAAGGGAGCCAGCACCACGCAGCCGAGGTCGAAAGCCCAATGGGGACGGAAATCAACATGCCCTCCCTTAGTCCGTAGCCACCAACTCTTCGGCAACGAGTTTTGGCTATGTGTGTTCCATACATACTTCGACGAATTCATCACGAAGTTGCCAGCGGTCAAGACAAGATTGATGAACAGCGCTATCGTCCAATAGGGCAAACCGTTCGTCAGCAATCCTAACGTAGGTGAAGTTCAACACGGGATCGTCCGCATTCAGCGGTTTACCGCAAAGCGGACACGGCGAACCAGCGGTAACTAAAACGCCCATTGTGCTCGTCCAAAGGAGTTCTAATCGCAACAAGATAAGGGAGCGCTACCAGTGGGGCTACGCGGCCACGTTCCCGTTGCCACAGGGCTATTTTACTCCAAAAGGAGGGGCTCGTTCGAGTCCTGGGCTAGAGCATCGCTCCGCCGCCTTGTTGATGCCCACTGCCGGGACGGAGAGACACTTTACCGACAGATCCTAAGACTCCAGAGGGTAAACCGCCTCGCCCCGCCGACCGGCTTCCCGTTCGGCAGGGCGGGGGCATCCCGATTCAACCCGATTCAAGACACCCATCCTTCTCCGGTCCGCAGGGCGATCAGGGAACGTGCAGAATTGCCATCGACATTTGGTCGTTGCGCGCAGCCCGTTTGCCGCTCGGCGCTGCACGGGCGGTCGCGTCGCGCTAAACGGCGGGCGGCCAGGTTCCCGCGAAATCGAACGCGATCTCTTGACTTTGCTGTCTGTACTAGTACTATTAGTACAGCTTGCGAGGTCTTATGGAATTCCGCGTCGATCCAACCAACCGCTTGCCGATCTACCGCCAACTGGGTAACCAGATTCGCGAGGCGGTGGCGCGCGGCCGCTTGCACCCCGGGGAGCAATTACCGTCGGTGCGGGATTTGTCGCGGACGCTCGTCATTAATCCGAATACGGTCGCCCGCGTTTACACGGAGTTGGAGCGCGACGGCGTCCTGCGCACGCGGCAAGGTCTGGGCGTGTTCGTTGCGGAACCGAAAGCCGAACTGACGAAGCGGGCCCGTAAAGCCAAGCTGGAGGAATTGCTCGACCGCTTTCTCACCGAGGCGGTGTATCTGGGGTTCTCGGCGGACGAAGTCGTCTCGGCGGTCGCCGAGCGCGCCGGTCAATTTCAATGGAGCCAAGCCTGATGAGCGACGCTATCCTGACGCAACGCCTGACCAGGTATTACGGTCGCCGAGCCGTGGTGAATTCGCTTGACCTGCGCGTGCCGCAGGGGAGCGTCTACGGCTTTCTCGGACGCAACGGCGCCGGCAAGAGCACCACCATCAAGATGCTGACCGGCATGGTCCAGCCCGACTCGGGCAGGGCGTTCGTGCTGGGAGAAGACGTCTCGCAGCTCGCTCCCGCCACGCGGGCGCGGATTGCTTATCTGGCCGAAGGGCATCCGCTCTACCGCTGGATGACGGTCGGCGAGATGGCCCGCTTCGCCTCCGCCTTTTATCCAAGCTGGAACGACCGCCTGCTGGAGCAGATTCTCGACCACTTCGCTTTGCCGCGCCGCACGAAGATCCGCCGCCTGTCGAACGGCCAGCGGGCCCAGCTCTCGCTTGCCTTGGCCGTGGCGCCCGACCCGGAACTGCTGATTCTCGACGACCCGACGCTCGGTCTCGACACGGTCGTGCGGCGCGAGTTTCTGGAATCGCTGATCCAGGTCATCCAGCGCCGCGGTCGGACGATTTTGTTCAGCTCGCACATCCTGGGCGACGTCGAGCGCGTCGCCGACCGCATCGGCATCTTGGCTGACGGCGTGCTGCGCGTCGACTGCCCGACCGACGTATTCAAAGAATCGGTGCGAAAGGTCCTTGTCGAGTTCGGCCGCACCCCGCCTGAGTTTCCCGGCTGTGCGGGGCTGGTCAGCAGCCGCCAGGTGGGAGCGACGTTGGAGCTGATCGTGGTCGGTTTCGGCGAGGAGCAACGGCAGGCGTGCGAAGCACTCGAACCGCGGGCCATCGACGTGATCGAGTTGAACCTGGAAGACGCGTTTATCGAATACACCCGCGGGCCGCGCCGGTCGCTGCCCATCTTTGCCACGGAGCATCGCGATGTTGAAAGCCTTGGCGCTCAAGGAGCTGCGTGAGCTGGCGCCGATTGCGGCGCTGGGCCTGCTGGCCTACGCCTCGATCGTCGGACACTCGATGGGCTACCGGTTGCCGTTTATGTCCGCGCAACCGGCCGACGTGCCGTTCGTGCTCGACGACTTCCTTGTCCCGCTGGTCTTTGTAGCCATCACTCTGGCGATGCTGCTGGGATTCCGTCAAACGGCCTTCGAATCGCTGGCGGGCACATGGAACTGGCTGTTGCACCGACCGCTGACGCGCACGCGGCTGTTCGCCGTCAAGTTGCTCGTAGGCGGCGGCGTCTATACGATCTGCACCGCGTTTGCCATCGTCTGGTACGCCTGCTGGGCCGACATGCCGGGCAAGCACGCGTCGCCGTTCTTCTGGTCGATGACGCTCGATGCCTGGCGAGTCTGGTTGACCGCGGGCGCCGTTTACCTGGCGAGTTTTCTGTGCGGTCTCTGGCCCGGCCGCTGGTTTGGCATGCGGATTTTCGCCCTGGCGGGCGTCGGCGTCATCTTGTTCTTTTTTGCGATGGCCTTTGACGACTCTCGGTGGCAACCGATCGGCTGGGGCGCCCCGCCGCTGATCATGGCGGCCCTGGCCTCCAGCGTTTTCTTTGTCGCACGGTCGCGAGACTACTCCTGATAGGCACCTGTTATGCGCCGCCACACACGGCTTTTGCACTACCTGATCCTGGCGTTCCTCGTGGCGATGGGCATCGAATTCGCCTGGGGCTTCATGGCGGCGTTCATTGAAGAATCTCTGCTGCGGGAGCAAGTCGCACCGGCGTTGGAGGGAGAACCGACCCGCACGGAGCGCGGCATCCTGATCCGCTATCATTCTCAAATCCATGTGCAAAGCGATGGGACCATCCTGGTGAGCGAAGACGGTTACCACGCGGAGCAAGCGTTTTTCGACTTGGATTTGCAGCCGGTCAAGTTTTCCGGCAACGAACGCTGGGTCATCGCCGCCGCGTTGCGCGAGCCTTTGCAACTGCGAGAGCGCTTCGACTGGTCGCCTTGGCGCGAGCGGCTGGCGCAAATCGCGTCGCACCCTCCAAGGCAGGCATGGTATTTCGTTCACGACGGCCGCCGCGACAGCCGCGGATACTTTGTCGGCTATGACGAGCCGAGCAAGCGGTTGCTGGGCTATATCGGCAAGCGCGGCTTCGCACTGGAACCGCCCCCTCGCGATGAGCAATTTGAAGGCGATGGTCGGCGTCAGTGGGGCCAAGGCAACGTATTGCGAGGGTACCAAAACGGCCGCAGATCCTACCCTGGCGGAATTCAAGTGCGCACCGCGGACGCGCTGCTGCCCGAATCGGTTCAATTCCTCCTTGCCGACGGGCGGCTGTGGAAAATCGATCTGACTCGGCGCAGCTCCACGCCGCTCACCAAGGACGAGGGCATCTTGAGTTTCGATATCGTCCACATGCCGAGTGAGACCGGCGACAACGCCGCCGCCGGTCAGACACAATCCGATTCGGCCGGATTGATCATCCGCACTCCGACCACCATTAAGTTGATCGACCTGGACGGCCAGCAAAAGCTGGCCTGGCCGATCCCTGATGAAATGCGCGGCCAGGGTATCAGTTGGTTTATCCTGGACGACGGCAGCGCCTTGGCCCAATGGTCCGAGCGACAGGGCGACCGATCTTTCTGGTGGCAAACGGAACTAGCCCGCGTCGACCGCGATGGCGCGATCTCCCGCAAGGCATCGTTCGAGTTGTTTCAGCGCGCCTGGCAAAGCCCGGGCTGGACCGCAGCCGCGGCAGTGCCAGCCCCGGTCTTGTTCGTTTCGTTTTTAGCGACGATGTACTGGAACCCAATTTCGCCCGCCGTGGACCTCTCAGATTTGCTGGCGGAAAACTGGGGCGTACTGGCAGCCCTCGGCGCCATATCCGCCGTGCTGGCTGCGTTGGCTTATCGCCGGCAGACTCGGTTCGCCTTGGCAGGCGCCGGGGCGTGGGCGGCATTTGTGTTTCTGCTGGGGCCGCCCGGTTGGCTGGCTTACCGCTGGCATCGGCGTTGGCCGGTGCTGCAATCTTGCGGCGAGTGCCAGCGCCCGGCGCCGCGCGATCGCGAAAGCTGCAACTCTTGCAGCCGCGTCTTTGCCCCGCCTTCGCTGAAGGGCACGGAGATCTTCGCCTGACGCGCAAAAGGGGCAAACCGTTTTACGACCGAAGGCAAGCAAAGGCGCCCTTCTTTTCTGACGCCTTTTCTTAGCTGATTGACGAGACCGGCCTCCCTG
Organism: Pirellulales bacterium; assembly: GCA_035547635.1. GTDB lineage: Bacteria > Planctomycetota > Planctomycetia > Pirellulales > JAICIG01 > JAICIG01. The sequence continues at coordinate 10,923 of DASZUP010000414.1, read as the reverse complement.
TGACATGCGAGAACGTCTTCCGGCCGAGTGAAAGTTGACGCGAAGCCTTCGGAAAGCGAGGCAGCGCAATGGCCAGGTCCCCAGCCGCCGCAAGCGCAGCCGCTACTTTTCGACCGCGCTCGCTTGCTGCGGTTGACTCGCTGACCGAGCCGGGCCGTCGAGCTGGATGGCGGTTACGGCGCCCAGGTGCAGCTTGGAGAGATAGCCGCCGATCGAGAAGCGTTCGTTGGCGGTCAGCGGCTCCGGGTCGCGGTAATCGATCAGCGTGCGTCCGTCGATGGCCACCTGGATGCGGTTCTGGCGCTTGGTAATCGACAGCCGGAACGGCTTGGCCTGCTCGTTCCCTTCGGACACGGTCTTGATCAACTTGCCGTTTTTGAACAGCGCCAGAAGCTTGTGGCCGAATTGCACCTGATAGCCTTTGCGTTCCCAAATGGGCGAAGAGGTGTCGGCGGTGTTGAACCGCACGTACAGATTGCGCAGGCTTGTCTTGTGGCTCACGTCGATAGCCTGCGAACCCTGCAAGTACTCCAGCGCGCAGGGAATGACCAATTGAAAATCCGCAGGCAGCGGCTGACGGCTGGTCACCCAGTAGGGGCCGCCGTGCCCGTCGAGCGCAAGCTCGCCTTTCTTTTCTTGCGGTCTGCCGGCGTCCACGTGCCAGGCGGCTGCGATCGGATGGATCGTGGTCGGCAATCGCAGGTCGCTGAGCTGGATCGGTCCGGGGCGGACTTCGAGCGCGGCGATCTTGGGCGCGGCCGCGGCAATGGCGGCGCTTGCTTCTTTGAGATACAAGGCGAAGCCGATGTTCTCGGCGTTCACTTCCTTGAGCGTGATGATGCCGACGGCCTCGCCACGCTCGTTCAATAGCGGGCCGCCCGAGTTGCCGTGGTTCACTGCGGCGTCGGTTTGATAATAGGTGCGGCCGCTGAAATGAACGCGGGTCGCCGAGATGCTTCCCTTGTTGAATGACAGCACGGCTTCGTTCTCGCGAATGTACGGGTAACCGATCACCGCGACGTCGGCGCCGAGCTCGAGCTTGTCCAGCGATAATGGCAGAGCGGAAAACGGCGGATAGCCTTCGTTCGCGGCGATCTTGAGGATGGCGAAATCGAGCTTGTCGTCGTCAGGTCGGTAGGCGACTGCTGCTTTGAACCAATCGAGGTCGTCCGGGTCGGCCGCGGAAGGCACGCCGACCAGGATCAGCGTTCCTTGGGCCGTGCGGTCGGTTGATTCGATCACGTGGCGGCTGGTATAGATCAGGCCGTCGGATGAAACCAGAAAGCCGGAACCCAGCGCCGTTTCCCTGCCGGGCGTGATGCGGCGAATAAAGACCACGCTCTTACGTGCCTGAGCGACGTTGAAATTGGCGGCTGGCGCCGCCTGCGCGCCGGCCGCCAGACAAATGCACGCCAGCACTGCGGAAAGCACGGCACGTGGTCGTTGCAACATCGATCGCTCCCCTGGGAATCTCACGGTCTGAGTCGGCCCGTTCGCCGAAATCACTACGCCATTATACAACTTGGCGCCAAGGGCGTAGCCCGAACGGCCCGATTACACCGGGCAGGCCAGGAAACTGTTGGCGAGCAAGCAACTGCGCTCGCTCGACGATTGCGGCGGTTTCCGCGGGCGCGGCCCCCTTGAAGGGCGGAGCGGCGCCGGCAATCTTCCAGACAGGGGATAGGCGATTCCGGCGGATCAGGCGTGCCGTTTGGCGCCGGACTCTGATTTTGCGGCGCCGGACATGGGAACGGTCTGCGACCCGGCCGCGTCGACATAGCGGATAGTGAGATCGCGCTGCGGGAACGGAATTTCGATGCCTTCCGCCTGAAACGCGTTATGAATTTGGGAGTGGAGCTCGTGGATCACTTCCAGGCGGTGTTCCAGGCTGGTCAGATAGCACCGCAGCACGAAGTTCAGCGAACTGTCGCCAAAGCCTTCAAAACCGGCCATGGGAGCGGGGTCTGTCATGATCAATTCCTGCTCGCGGGCGATTTTGAGCAGCAGGTCTCGCACCTTGGCAACGTCGGAGCCGTAGGCCACGCCGACGTTGACGACGATGCGGTTCATCTGGTCCGACAGCGTCCAGTTAAGCACGCGGCCGGTGATGAACTCCTTGTTCGGCACGATCAATTCCTTGCGGTCCCAGTCGACGATCATCGTGGCGCGCATGCGAATTCGCGAGACCACGCCGCTGACGTCGCCCACCGTAACAATGTCGCCGACGCGGATCGGGCGCTCGAACAGAATGATCAGGCCCGAGACGAAATTCGCGAAGATTTCCTGCAATCCGAAGCCGAGACCGACGCTGACCGCCGCGATCAGCCAGTGAACCTTCTCCCAGGTAATGCCCAGCACGCCGCAGATGGCGATTACGCCCAGCACTGTGATGGCGTAGCGAGACAACGTGGTAATGGCATATCGCGTGGCCGGTTCCAGCGGCAGCCGTTGCAGCAAAGAGATTTCGAGCAAGCCGGGAATGTTGCGGCCGGCAATGACCATCACGACGAAGGAAATGCACGCCAGCAGCACGTGCGAGACGTTGATCCATTTAGTTTGTTGATTGCTGTCCGTGACGGACCACAATTCCCAGTTCAAAATCGACGAGGCAGGCAGGACGTCGGCCCAGATGCCCCACAATCCGACGAGTAAGGCGGCGACGACCGCCGTTTCTACGATGCGCCGGGTCTGGGCGTTGACGACCGTGAGATCAAGCGTTTCCTCGGCGAGGGCGGGCGGCGCCGGCAGGTCGCTTGATTCCGCCGCTTGCGCTGCGGCCTGCGCCGCGGCCCGCCGCTGCCGGGCCTGGCTGATCGCCAGCCGCCGCCGCGACACCAACACCCAGCGCATGGCCAACGAGCCGGCGATCAGCAGCGCCACCAGCAGCCAGGCCGTGACCTGCAGCCGTGCGGCCAGTTGTTCCGCGGTATAGTAATAGCCGATCGCCGCCAGCCCGGCGAGCAACAAGGGCAAAACGATCAACGGCGGCAGCAGCAGGTAGTGCGTGCGGCGGCGCGAGACTTCGCGACTGCCCAGAAACGCTTGCAGGATGCCGCCGAAGGGATCGAAGATGCGCTGAATGAAGACCGCCAGCAGCAGCATGGCGCCGATAAACAACATCCGTCCGAGAGAATCTTTCCAGCGCTCATTATCGAGCTTGTGGGTGGCGGCCGCGGCCAGCGTCAGCGGCAACCCGATCAGCATGAACCAGCGCAGCCGCCGGCGAATGGCTTTCAAGCCGGCTTCCGGCCAGCCGAAATGGTCCTGCCCCAGGCCATGACCTCGACAGACGTGCCGAATCAGTTCCAGCGGCAACAGGACGATGCCCGTCACCTTCAACCCCCAGGCCAGCGCCAGCGAGAGTTCCGTCTGGCTCGCGGCGGAATCCAGCCGCCAGCCCAGGCAGAGCAGAAACAGAGTCCAAGGGAGCGACATCAAGACGGTCAGCTCCAGCACCCGCAACGTCGGCGTCATATTATCGACGTTGGCGCGCGCCGCCTGCTCGCCCAGTTCGCGGATTCTGGCGCGCATCTTTCGCTGGGCGGCCCACAGGGCGCCGAGCAATCCCCCGACGCCGACGAGCAGGAACGAGTGCTTTGCGAAGTCGGCGGCCAGAATTCGGAAGACGGTCGCCCACTGCGTCGGACTGGCGAACCAGGTCACGCACTGTACGGCCGCCGCCAAATCCGCCGGGCTAAGCGCCGAAGCGCTGCGCACCCACAAGATGCGCTCGTCGATATAATTCGCCTGTTCAGCGATTTCTTCGTCCAGGTCGCTCTCGACTTCGCGCAGTTCGCCCGACAGTTTGCCGAAGTAGCGGTTGTACGCCGCGATCAGCGAATCGAGAATGTCGCAACGGTTGCGAAGCAGTTCGCGCAGTTCATAGTCAAGCGCTTCGCGAGTCGGCGGGTGCGGCCCTGAGAGATCGAGCGTGCCCATGATCTCTTTGGCCCGGGCCGTAACATCGTTGAGCTTTCTGCGATCCTCGTTCAGCTTGGTCGACTCGAGGTCCACTTGCACGATGGTCGAGTCGGCGACGCGCACCTGGTCGAGCTGCTGGCGCCGGCGGCGCAACTCCGCGCGGTATTGCAGCAACAGGGGCCCGATCTCGGGCGTGGCCTCGAAGGTGTTGTAGCGAGACTTCAGAGCGGCATAGTTGCGTTTGAGATCCGCCAGGACGTTCTTGAACTCGTTGCTCTGCTGTTCGGCGACGCTGATATTATCATTGATCGTTTTGACTCGCTTGGCGAGCTCTTCGTTCTCTGCGGCGATGCCCTGCAATTCAGGGCTAGTTTGTTTCTTCTCGCGGACGGCTTGCTGCAGTTTCCGCGTCGCGTCCGTGGCGCGACGTTCCTGGATGATGGTCTGCCAGGCTTCGACTTCCGCCTTTTTCAAGGCCACGTTTCGCATTGCCAGGTCTCGCTGCTTGGGCAGCAATTCGTCCTCGGCGTTATAGCATTCGCGTTCGCTTTTGAGCGCGGCGATTTCGTTTTCCCGGGCGAGCTTGCGGGCGGAAAGCAGCGTCCGTCGCGCCGCTCTCAAAGGTTCGGGGTCGCCTTCGGCGGGCGGCGCCTGAAGCGACTTGACCACTTCGGCGAGTTGGTTGCTTGCTTGCTCCGATTCCTTGGGAATGCTCGTCAGGCGGCGCTCTGCGCGGCGTTTGGGCTCCGCTTCGAGCCGCGTCAGACTTTCCTGGGCGCCGGCCAGTTCCGCTTTCTTCTGCGTCAATTCCGATTCCAGCTCCGCCAACGAGGAGTTCGCGGGCATTTCGAGCTTCGGCGTGACCGCCGGCTGTTCCAGTTCCTTGCGTGCGTTTTGTAACTCGACGGGTGCGCTCTTGATCCGCTGATCGAAGTCGGCCGCCAGCTTGGCGCAGGCGTCGGCGCGATCGAGTTCCTTAAGCGCCTTCTGATACGCTTCGACCACGGCCGCCTTTTGCTGGTCGTCAAGTTCCGGCAGCGTCTTGCTTTGCTCCAGCCGCTGCTGGATTTCCTCCCGTTTCGGTTTGGGCTCCGGCGGTTTGCCGTCGGGGGGCAACGCGGCCGGGGCAGACGTTGCAGCCGGCGAAGCATCCGGAGCAGCCAGTTGCGCTGAAACCGGAGAGGGGTGCGCCAGGCCGATCAAAAGGCCCAATGCAATCCACCCGCCGCGCGGCGCGCGGCGGATGCCTGCCGGCGGCCGAAGAAAGGCCAGGGGATTGCGCCGCACTCCGTTGAACTGATTCATCAAACTCCGCTCCTGCTTGGCTGCGGCAAGAAAACGCCCTTCGCCGCCTCGTTCCGCCCACGACTTTTACGCCGATCGATCGATCTTTACAAGGCTTGTTTGGGGCTGCGGACTGTCAAGGCGGATTCGCAGCAGGTCCGGGGGGGGAGCGACAGCAGCGCGCCGAAAAGGCGCCCAGCAGGCGCAGTGCTGGCGCGTGAGCAGAGGAGCCGCCGGTTGTGGTTTGCGAGCGCTAGCGACCTTTTGATGTTTTATTTCGCGGCCAGCAGCGGCTCATCAGAGTCGCTCTCTTCGGGCGGCGACGGCTCCGGGCGCCGACGCACGGGAGCGAGCAGATAGAGAACAGGCAAGATGAACAAGGTCATCAGCGTGCTGCTGACCACGCCGCCGATGACCACCGTGGCCAGCGGCCGCTGAACTTCGGCTCCCATGCCGGTGCTGACGGCCATAGGAATAAAGCCGACGCTGGCGACCATCGAAGTCATCAACACGGTGCGAAGGCAGCTTTGCGCCGCTTGCAGAATCGAGTCCTCGCGCGACAGGCCCTCCTCTTGATTGGCGCGCAAGCGGGTCACGACCACCATGCTGCTGAGCACCGAAACGCCCGAGAGCGTGATGAAACCCACGGCGGCCGAAATCGACAACGGCAGGTTCCGAACCCACATGGCCAGCACTCCGCCGACGCAGGCGAACGGCACGCTGCCGAACACGAAGGCGGTGTCGATGGCGTTACGATAAGTCGAGTAGAGCAGGACCACGATCAAGCCGAGCGCCAATGGGACCACGATCGTCAGCCGTCGTTGGGCGCGCTGCAGGTTCTCGAATTGTCCGCCCCATTCCAGCCAGTAATCGTCCGACGGCAACTTGATTTGCTCGGCGACCTTCCGTTGGGCCTCGGCGACGAAGCCCCCCATGTCGCGCCCTCGCACGTTGCAAGTTACGGAGATGCGGCGCTGTCCCCATTCTCGCATCACGCGCTTGGGACCTTTGACCAGCTTGACGTCGGCCAGTCTGGAGAGCGGGATGCGCTCGCCCGACGCGGCGACCACCGTCAACGCGGCGACGGCCTTGGGGTCGGCCCGCAAATTGTCCGGCAACCGAATTACGAGCGGAAAACGCAGCTCGCCTTCAATCACTTCGCCCAACGTCTTGCCGCCCACCGACTCGACCAGGTTCAGCACCTCTTCGGCCGGGACGCCATAACGGGCGATCTCATCTTGATTGATCTTGATGCTCAAGATCGGCATGTCCGAAATCTGTTCGATCGCCAGATCGACGCAGCCGGGAATGGGACGCAGCACCTGGGCCAGTTCCTGCGACTTGGCCAGCAGCACGTCGAATTCGTCGCCGAACAGCTTCAACGCCACGTCCGCCTTCACGCCGGAGATCATTTCGTTGATGCGCTGCTCAATCGGTTGCGTGAACCAGATCGTCTGACCGGGAATGTCCTGGACTTCCCGGTACATCAAATCGACCAACGCCTCCTGCGTGCGGGCGCGGGTCCAATCGCGCCGCGGATTGAGCGACACGAAGATGTCCGTATCTTCGATGCTGCCGGCGTCGGTGGCGACCGCCGGAGCGCCGACGCGGCTCCAGATGTGCGCAATCTCGTCGGGAAACGCCTTGAGTAGCACTCGTTCCATCTGCGTGTTGACGCGGATTGACTCTTTCAGGCTTGTTCCCGGCGGACGCATGACGCCGATCACGACGTCGCCTTCCGACAAGCGCGGAACGAACTCCGTACCGAAGCCGAGCGCCAGCATGCCCGCAAACGTCAGCAGTCCGGCGCCCAGTCCAAGCACGGCAAAGCGATTGGCCATCGCCGTGCGCAGCAGCGGCCGGTAGATCCACTGTGCGATGCGCACCAGCAGCACTTCGCGCTCTTCGAGCCGCTTGGGCAACACGAGACTGGCGAGCACGGGAATGAACGTCAGCGACAGCACCAGCGAGCCGATCAGCACGAAGACGACCGTCAGGGCCATGGGCCGGAACATCTTGCCCTCGACCCCTTCCAGCGTCAGGATCGGGATATAGACGATCATGATGATCACCTGGCCGAACACGGTGGGCGTGCGAACGGCGACCGCGGCCTGGCGGATAATCTCCAACCGCCTGGCCTTGCTCACCGGCCCGTGATGCGCCAACTGGCTGACGATGTTTTCCAGGACCACGACGGAGCTGTCGACGACAATGCCGAAATCGATGGCCCCCAGGCTCAGCAAAGTGCCGGCGATGCCGGCCTGCAGCATGCCGGAAAAGGCGCCGAGCATGGCCAGCGGAATGGCCGCCGCGCAGATCAAACCGGCACGCAGGTTGCCGAGAAAGATGAACAGGATGGCGATCACCAGCAAGGCGCCGTCGAACAGGTTGCTGCGGACGGTGTCGATGACCCGGTCGACGAGCACGGTCCGGTCGTAAACCGGTTCGGCTTCCAGGTCGTCGGGCAGCTTGGGCGTGATCTCCTTGAACTTCTCGCCCATCCGCTCGGTGACGGCGTAGCTGTTCTCGCCCATCAACATGAAGCCGAGGCCGAGCACGACTTCGCCGCGGCCATTGGCCGTGACCGCGCCGCGGCGGATCTCATGGCTTACGACGACCTCGGCCAGGTCTCGGACCAGGATCGGCACGCCGTGCTGCGCCGCCACGACGATGTTCTGTATCTGTTCCACGCTGACCGTGCGGCCGACGCCGTGTACCAGCACCATATCGCCGGCCTCATCGATATTGCCGCCGCCGACGTTGAGATTGTTGCTGCGCACGGCGCGCATCACTTCGTCGAGTGAAATCTCGTATTTCACCAACTGCAGCGGATCGATGCGGACTTGATATTGCTTCTTGAAGCCGCCCCAAGAGTTAATTTCGGCCGTGCCCGGCACGGCGCGCATCAGGGGCTTGATCTCCCAGTCCTGGATCGTGCGCATCTCGGTCAGATCGGCGCCGCGGCTGGCGAGCGTGTAGTGGAAGACCTCGCCCAGACCGGTCGAGACCGGTCCCATCTCAGGCCGCCGGGCGCCGGCGGGCAACTCGACCGAGCCCAGCCGCTCGTTGATCATCTGCCGCGCGCGGTAGATGTCCACCCCGTCTTCGAACGTGACGATGACCTGCGACAGGCCGAACTGCGAGATCGAGCGGTGCTCCTTGAGACCGGGCATGCCGCTCATGGCCAGTTCGACGGGGAACGTAATCAACCGCTCGATTTCGTCCGGAACCAGGGCCGGCGCGACCGTGTTGATCTGCACCTGGACGGGGGTCGTATCGGGAAAGGCGTCGATGTTCAACGCACGCAGCGACAGAACGCCGGCCAGCGCCACCGCGGCCGCCGCGCCCAGCACGACGGCTCGATGGCGCAACGACCAGGAGATGATCGCTTCCAGCATCGTTTACAGACCGCCCGTGGCCAGCCGAGTCTTGAGAATTTCCGCCTTCAAGACATGGCTGCCCGCAGCGGCCACCATTTCGCCCGGAGAGATGCCGCTGAGTACCTCGGTATATTCTTCATCCGTCATTCCCAATTCGACGACGCGGGGCTGGAACGTCTGTTTCGACGTGTTGACGAACACCACGAACGAGGCGCCGTCTCGCTGGACGGCCGAATTGGGAATTGCCAGCGCCTCCGGCTTGGCGTGGATCTGGATCCGCGCGGTGCCAAACATGTTGGCTCGCAGCAGTCGCTGGCCTTCCGGGCCGGTGTCGGAATTGCGCACCAGGGGATTTTCGACTTCCAGCCGGGCTTGCACCGTGCGAGTGCGGCTGTCGACCTCCGTGCTGATCCAGGAGATCTCGCTGCGAATCTCGCCCGGCATGCCGTCGACCGTGAAAATGACCTCCTGGCCGCGGCGGATCTTGGAGGAGTCTTCCTTGCGGACGTCGAGTTCGATCCACATGTGCGTGACATCCGCCACGACAATCTGGGCGCCGCTCGACGGGTTGACCAGTTCGCCCGTCACGATCTCGCGGCCGATGACGACGCCGTCGAACGGCGCCAGCAGCGGTATCAGGTTGGCCGTGGTCGTTTCGGGATCGAGTTTCTTCACGACCGAGTCAGGCAGTCCGAGGAAATGGACGCGCTGCACCAATTCCTCGTCGTGCAGATTGGCGACGTCTTCCAGGCGGATGGGCAGACCCAAATTGACCAGCGTCTGCTGCGTGTTGAACAGCCGGATGCGAGCCTCGCGTTCATCGGCTTCCGCTTCGCGGATGCGGCTCTCGGACATCGCGTTCGGCACGCTCTTCATTCGTTCGAGCGTGCGCGCCTTGAGTTCGGCGTCGACGACGGCTTGCAGGAATTCCGCTTTGACCTTGCCGACCTCGCGGGCCTCGATGATCGCCAGCAGTTCGTTTCTCTCGATCGGCTGGCCGACGTTCTTCTGCACGCTCCAGACATTGCCGCTGACGCGAGACGAGAGCTGCGCCAGCCGGGTCTGATCGTAAGTGACCATGCCCAGGGCGATCACTTCCTGAGTCATGGGTCGCTTTTCAACGGCAGCCAACTCAATGCCCGACTTGTCCACCGCTTCCTGCGATGCCAGATGGACGGCGGCCAACATGGGCGGTTGCGCCGCCAGGTCATTGACCGGAGGCGGGGCCGAAGCGCCGCCGTCATGGGCGGGCTGCTGGGATTTTTCCGAATCCGCGCGATGCAGCAACGCGGAAAACTTCGGCGCTTTCCAGTGGGTCAGGTGTCCCCAAGCCAGGAGGCCTACGAGCACTGCCAGGACGGCGAGATTGACGACCTGGCTCAATGCTGACTTAAACAGGTTGCTCCAGCGATGTTGCATTGAACTGCTTCCTCTGGCTTGCCATATTCTCGCTGCTAAGTTTGCCAACCTCCTGATGACATTTGGCCGCCTTTCTGTGGCGCCGGCGCCGCCGGCGTTCGACGCGCCCTGGCGACGGTCTATTCGCCGCACAAGGCCGCCGTGTGGTCAGCAGCAACGGATCCGTCCTGTTTTCAAGCGGAATTTATGCTCCCCCTTGGCAGCAACTGGTGTCGTGCCGGTGCTACGCTGCGGTGGCGGCAGCCGGGAACAATGGCGGGCGTTCCCCATGGTCGTGAGCGGACCGCTTTAAATCCCGCTCGGTAGAGCCATTGCCGTCCCGGATGCGCATACGGCGGAACAGCATAAAATCTACGCTTTTAATTTTAGTGCTGCCCACAGTGCATGCAACCCGCGAAATGCCTTGGCGCGAGAATCACTCCACGACTGCGCAACTCGCCGGCTGTATCGTCGATGCCGCAAATTCCCTTTATCACCGCATTTCCGTCGTTGCACTCGAGCGCAGTTCGCCAATGGTCAGCAAGCAGATTGTTGAAGGAATAATGCAAGATTTTTCGATCGCAAGGGAAACATGGGTCGGATCGCCGCACTGCCGCCAACGCATGGCGCGCCTTGCACCGTGCGGCAAGCGATGTTTCAGGCGGCGTCGAGCGGCTCCGCGCGCGAGCCGAGAACAAAATCGTCTCACGCAGATGCCCTAGAACTCGGCCCCGATCGCTTCATTGCCATGGACGGTGATCAGCGCCCGCAGAACCGCCGGGGAGATTTCGTCTGACAGGAATTGCGTGTGGCCGTCTGCAAATACGACGGGTGCGCCGCCGGGATGCCGGCTGGAGACGCTCGGAGCGGCCGGAGCGTTGAGGCGAAAGCTCATCCGATCCAGCGGCAAGTCGCGCGGTTCGTTCCAGTAGATGTCCGT
>DASZUP010000413.1:0-2940 GCA_035547635.1 Pirellulales bacterium | reverse complement strand
GGCATTTTGCTTTCCGTGACGTACGAAAGTCCGCAGGTCTGGAACATTCCGCTGTTGTATTCGTACCGCTTCATTCCCGCCTTCAACGTGACGCCGGTAAAGCGAGGCGAGCTTGGAAGCACATATCTCGATCATTTGATTCGCATCGTGAGCAGCATCGTGCCGTCGCAACGCTCGCAGTTGCGCCAGGCGTCGCAGTGGATCGCCGAGGCCGTGCGCGAGAAGCGGCAGATCTTTGCCTTGCTGATACACGGACTGAACCCCGAGGGTTTGCCGGGAGATCCCGGGTTCTTCAAAGTCTATAGCGAAGGGAACGCCTATTACCCGCAACTTGCTGGCCAGATCCGCAAGGACGATGTCGCGCTGTTTCTCGGCTACAACTGGTATCCGGCCGAGCTGGCCGAGACGGCGGAGAAGGCGGGCGCCAAACAAGTGCTCTGCTTCACGCTCGTGCAACAGCAGCCGCCCAAGCCGGCCGTTTACGGCGAGGCGGGCGAGCTCCCTCACTTCACCTCGTTTGATCCGCTGCCGCACAACGATCGCCGGATTTACGTCGATTTGAAGTTCGCTCAGTACAACGCCGTGTTGAAGATTCCCGACTATCCGATCCCTGCGCTGGAAACCTCTGCCTTTGCGGAAGACGTCGTCTATTGGCATCTGGTCGCCGATACAGTCGAGTTGCTATCCAGGAAAGCCAGGTAACCGCGTGTCCTGCCACGCCGACCTCGTTGACGGACGGAGAGCAGCCATTGCACAATGGGCCGCCTGTGAGAGTTCAGGATCGCATTGCGCGCAATTGCTAAGTCAGCGACCGTGATATTGTGATAAGCGAGTTGAGCAGAGTTTTCAGGGCGCCATGCTTTCATGCGAGCCTTGGCGAGCAGGTAAGCATGTTTCGCATCGCCGGCGAGCATGCCTGCGCCGGCGAAGGCATCGCGCCCACAATGCGGCCCCGCTATGCGGACTGCACTCCAGAATGGCGGTCGGTAATATCGCTGTACTCATCGTAAATATGGTTCCTGCATGAGCGGCTTCTTTTCCAGAGAACGGATTATTGCGCCGGCCGATTTCAACCGCTGGAAGGTCCCGCCTGCATCGATCGCCATTCATCTCTGCATTGGCTCGGTCTATGCCTGGAGCGTGTTCAATCCGCCGCTAATGAAGGTCCGCGGCGTCGTGGCCAGCGCCGCGGGCGACTGGTCGCTGACGCAGGTCACCTGGGTGTTCACGGCGGCCATCGTGTCGCTGGGGCTCTCCGCGGCGGTCGCCGGGCGCTGGATGGAGCGAGTCGGGCCGAGAACGGTCGGCATGGTCGCCGCATGCTGCTGGGGCAGCGGGCTGATCGTCAGCGCAAGCGGAATCTGGCTCCGCCAACTGACGCTGCTTTATCTGGGCTATGGCGTGCTCGGCGGCATCGGGTTGGGACTCGGCTACGTGTCTCCGGTTAGCACGCTGATCAAATGGTTCCCAGATCGTCGCGGCATGGCCACCGGTCTGGCCATCATGGGCTTCGGCGGCGGCGCCATGATCGCCGCTCCATTGAACGAAGCTTTGATCAGGCATTTTTATCAGCCGCCCGAGTATGTGGGTTCCGAAGCTGCGCTGAAGTTGACGACCGATCAGCACGGCGTCCGATTTGCCGAGGTAGACGGCCGCCGGCGCGAGGTCGTCGTGGTCGGCGCGGGAGACGTGTCGAAGATGATCGTCCCCGGACCGCCGGGCGTCTACCTGGTCGGCACGGGGCGCGTCGGCGTGGCCGAGGCCTTTGCCGCGCTGGGTGCAGGCTATTTTCTGGTGATGACGCTTGCCGCTCTGTCATACCGCTTGCCGGCCTTCGACTGGCGCCCGGCGGGCTGGAGTCCGCCGTCGGGCCAGGCCGCCGCCCAGAAAATGATCAGTTTGAAGCACGTGGCCGTGGAGTCGGCCTTGCAGACTCCGCAGTTCTACCTGTTGTGGCTGATGCTCTGTTTGAACGTCACCGCGGGGATCGCCGTGCTCGGCGTGGCCAAGACCATGATGACGGACATGTTTGCGCCGACGCTGCCGCAGATTGTGACCGCGGCCTTTGCCACCGCGTATGTGCAGATGACCAGCGCCTCGAACATGGCCGGGCGGTTTTTCTGGTCGAGCGTGTCGGACACTCTGGGGCGGAAACGGACATATACGATCTTCTTTGTCGCCGGCGCGGCGGCTTATCTGTCGATCCCCTGGATCGCCGGCCGGTTTGCCGCTTCGGCCGATGCTGCCTGGCTGGCGCTGTTCTACGGCGTGACGATGTTGATTTTCACGATGTACGGCGGCGGCTTCGCCACGATTCCGGCTTACCTGGCCGACCTGTTCGGCTCGCGGCACGTCGCGGCCATTCACGGACTGTTGCTGACTGCCTGGAGCACGGCCGGCGTGCTGGGCCCGATCGCCATCACGTCGCTGCGCGAGCGCGCGGTGCACCGCGCCATCCGGCAACTGGCCGCAGTCGTCGGCAGCGAGCATTTCGAGAACAAGTTCGGCGCGCCTGCCTCGGAGTTGCCCGCCTTGATCGAGAGCAATACAGTCACGATTTCAAAACTGATGGAGATCGCTCCTGCGGGGACGGTCGATCCGTCAAGCAGTCTTTACAACTCGACGATGTACCTGATGACCGGATTGCTTGTCGTGGCGCTGGTCGCCAACCTGCTCGTCTCGCCGGTAGAGGAAAAGCACCATCTCGACGAGTAGAACTTGCGCCGGCACGGCCCTTGCACGGCGACACATGCGTTGGCCAGCGTGATTGAGGCAATCGACGCAACACGATGCAACAAGGAGCTTTCCATGGTCTCCCAAGATCGCATTACGCTGCAATCCAAGGGACATCGAGACATGCATGATCTGACCGGAGAGATCCAGCGCATCGTCTCACGTTCAGGAATTCGCACCGGGATAGTTCACGCGTTCAATGTCGGC
>DASZUP010000412.1:0-8693 GCA_035547635.1 Pirellulales bacterium | reverse complement strand
GCTCGGAGAGCGAACTAAAAATATTGGCGGGTCTGCCAACCATTCTTAAGCCTTCTGGAAGCGCAAGCAATAGAAATAGATGAAAAATCTTTGATGCATCTCGCGTGCTAACCGCCCGTTCGGCGGGATTGGGGCGAAACGGGAGTGCGCAGATCGCAGCCGCTCAGTTTATCCGCTCCCTTTTCGCCCAGTTCCATGCGGTCGAGGCGCCTTGTCCAACACGTCAACCCACGTTCCGCTGGCAGGCGAGTTGCGTTACCATCGAGTCCGGATTGCCGAGCCGCCGTTGCGGCCATCGCCTTCGTGCGCTTTATCACTGAGAGAACCATGAGATCCGCTCGCCTGCTTTTGTCGTTGGCCGTGTTGACCCTTTCCGCAGCGACGTCCGCCGGCGGCGAACCCTCTGCGACGTCAACTATTCTGGGCCAACAGATCGAAAACTTCGCGCTGCCCGACACGTCCGGCAAGCTCGTTTCATTGACCGACTTCCGCGACATGAAAGCCGTGGCGGTCGTATTTGTCGGCACGGAGTGCCCTGTCAATAACGCCTACCTGCAACGTCTGGGGGAAATGGCAAAAGAATATGGCCCCAAACAGGTGCAGTTCCTGGCGATCAATTCCAACAGCCACGACACGGCCGAGGACGTGGCCGAACACGCCCGCGAACACCAGCTTACGATCCCCGTCCTAAAAGACGAAGGCAACCGCGTCGCTGATCTGTTTACCGCCGAGCGCACGCCCGAAGCGTTCGTGCTGGATGAGCAGCGCAAAGTTCGTTACCGGGGTCGCATTGATAATCAATACGGCGTCGGCTTTCGGCGACCGCAGCCCACGCGGCAAGATCTGGCGTTGGCGCTTGATGAAGTGCTGGCGGGTCGCAGCGTGACGGAGCCGGTGACCGAGGTTTCCAGTTGCCGCATTGCGCGCGTGATCGCTCCGCAGTCCCAATCCAGCGTCACTTACGCCAGACACGTCGCGCCGCTGCTGCAGCGACATTGCCAGGAGTGTCATCGACCGAGCCAGATCGGGCCCATGGACCTGCTGACTTACGAAGACGCCAAAGCCTGGTCGGCCACCATTCGCGAAGCGGTCGTCGAGCGGCGCATGCCTCCGTGGCACGCCGACGCTCGTTACGGCAAGTTCGCCAATGCTCGCGGCATGTCAGAAGAGGAAATCAAAACGCTGCTCGCCTGGATCGATGAAGGCTGCGCCGCAGGCGACCAGGCCGATGCGCCGCCGCCGCGCAACTTTGCCGCAGGCTGGCGGATCGGCGAACCCGACGTCGTGCTTTCCATGCCGACGGAGTTCACCGTTCCGGCGGAAACGCCCGAGAACGGCATTCCTTACCAGAACTTCAACGTGCCGACCAACTTCGATGAAGACGTCTGGGTGCAGGCCGCCGAAGCCAGGCCCGGCTGCCGGGCGGTCGTCCATCACATCGTCGTGTTCGTGCAGCGGCCGACGGCTGAAGGCGAAAAGAAAAAGGACCGCTTCGAGGAATCGGTGCTGGCGATCTACACGCCGGGCGATATGCCGACGATCTTTCCGACCGGCATCGCCAAGAAAATCCCCCAGGGAAGCAAGCTGGTCTTCCAGATGCACTACACGCCCAACGGCGTGCAGCAAACCGACCGCTCCTCGGTCGGGCTGGTCTTCTCGCGCAAGCCGCCCAAGCAACAAGCTCGCACCCACGTGCTGGTGAACCACGACTTCGAGATTCCGCCGGGCGCCGCCAATCACGAGGTCACGGCCGAGATGACGGTTCCGTTTGCCGTCCGCCTGGTGAGCCTGTTCCCGCACATGCATTTGCGCGGCAAGAGCTTCGAATACCTGGCGGAGATGCCCAACGGCGAGCGGAAGATTCTACTGTCGGTGCCGCGTTACGACTTCAACTGGCAGACGAACTACCGGCTCGATCCGCCGCTCGAGTTGCCCGCCGGCGCACGCATTCGCTGCACGGCGCACTTCGACAACTCGAGCGGCAACTTCAACAATCCCGATCCTTCCGTGCCGGTCCGCTGGGGCGAACAAACGTGGGAAGAAATGATGATCGGGTTCATCGACTACGTGCGCGTCGACCAGGCCGAAGGCCCGTAGCGTGCCGCGGCGACGTCGGATCCATCGCCCGGCAAATCAGAGATCTCCCACGGACTCCCCGCCTCGCATCGTGGAGAGATTGCGCCAGATGAACAAATTGATGGCGTCGGAAATGAACCGCACCGAGGCATCGCACAGCAATACCTGCACGCCGCCGGTGTGCTGGCTGCGCGAAGCCAGCATGGCCGGCTGCGCCGTGGTGGGCGGAGTGATGCACGGGAGATTCATCATTGGCTCATTCACGCAGTTCTGATAGGGCACGTCCGGCGAGGTGCTGTTGGGCGGCAAATAAGCCGTAAATCCGGCGGCCCCGCCCCACCAACTGAATCCGCGCAAGTCGGAACCCGTGCCTTGCAGCATTTCCGCAACCATCAGCGTGTTGCTCAGGCCGTCTCGGATCTCGCTGAATTTGTAAGAGTTGGCCGGGGTCGTCGCGGCGCCAGACTGGTTGAACGGCGCTCCGCCGAACGTCACGCCGTTGAGCGTGGCTTGCTGCCCCAGGCTGGTGTTGCCGAAATTGGCCGCGTAGTTGTGCGAAGTGACCGGAAAGCCGGAGCCGAGCGGGATGATCGGCGTATCGCTGGGGCAGGTGTATGTGCTGATCTGCCTGGTGGTCACCGGCAGGTTGATCGCGTTGCCGTACCGCGCGTCGTCGACCGGCACGCCGTATTTGTGGTTGTCGTAATACAGGCTGCGCAGGTTCGACTGTTCAATGTACGGCAGGATTCCGACCAGCCACGTGCCCCAGCAGCAGCCATAGCCGCCCACCGGCAACGTCTTGTAGACGTCGTGGTAGTTCTGCATGCCGATCCCGATCTGCTTCAGGTTGTTGGTGCATTGCGTACGGCGGGCCGCCTCGCGCGCGGCTTGCACCGCCGGCAAGAGCAAGGCGATCAGAATGCCGATGATGGCGATCACGACGAGCAATTCGACCAAGGTGAAACCCTTGCGATGAATTCGCATAACACGACCTTTGCTTGCTGAGAGGCGGGAGAAGAAGGCGGGACGAAGAAGCAGGAGGGAAGGTTCCCAACCGGCGCGTCGCCGATTCAGGGAATGTCAAAATCGAAGGCGTTCCGTTCGCCGTGAACCACGGTCACGGTCTGCTCGCTGTTCACGTTGAATTCCGGCGGAATGCGTTCTTCCATCGGCGCAGCAAGCTCGCCCGGCATCGCCTGGGCGGCGGGCTTGGAGCCCGCGGCGAAAATCATGACTTTGTAAACTCCGGGCGGCAGGCCGCGCTGCCGCGGAATCGAGTACTCGCCCTGCTCGATGCTCGCGCCGCCCGATAAGCCGGGGCCCGACTGGGCGTCGCGCGGCATGAACTGGATCGAACCGGCGTCGAGCGGGCTGCCAGCGAGCGTGACCTTGCCGGAGATCTCGCAACGTTGCAAAGCATCGCCGGCGCCGCACCCTGAACAGAACAGGGTCAACGCCAACATACGCAAGAGGCGCGGCGCTGGGCCGCGGGCCGTTCTGACTCGCCGTACCATCGACACGTCCGACCTCCTCAGCTTCGCCAGAAGCCCTGGGCAATTGCCGGGCAGCATAAAACCAATGAATTAAATAGATATTATGCACTTTTCCTGGCCAACCGCCATACGTGGGCAAAAACTTTGTCTCGATAAGTCCCCGCGCCCGCTTTATGGATCGGGCTGCGTGAAAGCCCGCTCCCCGACGACATTACAGCGAGCCACAGCCAGAGGCTCTTGCCGCCAATAGTTTCCTCGAGACGGAAAAGGCGTGGACCAGGCGAGAGGCGGCAGCGCAACGGCGGAGTTCAATCTCTGCGCGGAGGCGGCTGAATGGAATACCGGACCGAGCCGCCACGCGTGCAGCAGATCCCGCATTCCAAGCGCCCTTCGCGGATGCCGATCGCACTGCGCAGGGCCGTGCAGCGCGAAGCCGGCGACAACTGACGTCAGAATAAACCACGTATTTAATAATACTAAAAGACATTTTAATCAGCTTGCCTGGCGGCCGTTCCGGCATTACCACAGGACTCCGGGTCATTAAAAACCTGAGCGTCTCAATCCACGAACCCGCCGCACTTGCAAGGAACCTCGCCGAACGAAATCGACACGCGAGCGACATGACGGTCGCTCAATCTTCATCCTCACTTGCCGTGGAGGTCTATCATGCGCTGTTCTTCTCGCCGCCGCGCCACGCGCGGCTTCACGCTGGTGGAGCTGTTGGTCGTCATCGCGATCATCGGCATTCTGATCGCCCTGCTCTTGCCCGCCGTCCAAGCGGCTCGCGAAGCGGCTCGCCGCTCTCAGTGCGCGAACAATCTCAAGCAGTTGGGCATCGCGCTGCAGACCTATCACGACACCTGGCACAAGTTCGTTTACTTGCGCGGCGGCATCAACACCAACGGGCGCTGCGGCGACTATCACGGCATCGTGCCCATGCTCCCGTTCTTCGAACAGACCGCCCGCTACAACCTGTTCCTGGAGCGCTGCGCGATCGGCACGGCGCCCAATCCGTACGACAATTCGTTCCAGGGCTGGTTCGGCCAGATCAGCACCATCATCTGCCCGTCGGGAGATCATCCGCCCAACTACCTGTACACCAACCTCGGCTTGCGCAGCTACCACTTCAGCATGGGCACGACGGTCTATAACACGGCCTCCAACCAGGGCAACTACATTTCCGAAACGACCGGGCTGTTCAGTTTTCAGCAGCTCAACGGCGCTTGCACCGGACCGAGCATTCAGAAGGCGATGCGCGACGTGCTCGACGGCACGAGCAATACGATCGCCATCAGCGAAAAGGGCCTTGGCGGGACGCAAGGATCACGGACCATCAAGGGTCAAAGCGCCTACAGCTATACGGCCGTCGCGTTGACGAGCAACCCGGCCAGTTGCCTGGCCACGGCGGATAACCAGATGTACGTCGCCGGCGTCAACATCGCTTCGTTCACCGCCGCCAATCTGTGGGCTTTCGGCCATCCGCATTGGGGCGGCTTCAACACGGTCCTGCCGCCCAACAGCCCTTCGTGCTTCGAAGGCGGCTCTAACCCGAGCAACGCTTCAGGACTCTACTCCGCCAGCAGCTATCATCCCAACGGAGTGCAGGCCTGCATGGCCGACGGCAGCACGCGGTTCATCAACGAAAGCATCAACTGCGGCAACTACGGCGCCGGCTCTCCGCCCTACTTCGGCGTCTGGGGCGCGCTGGGTACGGTCAAGGGGGGAGATTCGCCGGGCGACTATTGATCCGGACCGCACCCGAACCGGAGCCCGTCGATCGCCAGCGCGTCTGGCGACGTTCGCCGTGTTCATTGCGGCGCGGCTGCGCGCCGTGATTCCCTACTATAAGCGAGGCACTCTATGAACCGATCATTCGAATTACGAACGGCCCTGGCCCGTATTTCCCTCTGCAGCCTGTTGGCCTTGCCGCTGACTGGCTGCGCCAAGGGGGGCGTTGAAGGGGTCGTCCCGGTGACCGGCAAGGTCACCTACAACGGCGCGCCGGTCGCAGGCGCCGCGGTTTCGTTCATCAGCGCCGACCGCTCGGCGCCGGCGACGGCGCTCACCGCGTCGGATGGAACCTTTACGCTACGGACCGTCGACACGCCGGGCGCCCTGCCCGGCAACTACGTGGCGCTCGTCCAAAAGACCGAGTTGCCCGCCGAGCTGACGCAAGAGGTCAGCATGGAAGACGCCGTGGCGCAAGCGGGCAAGCCCGTGCCGGCGGCCAAAGAGCTGCTGCCCGCCAAGTACGCCGACGCAACGGCTTCGCCCCTGAAGTTTGAAGTTAAACAGTCCGGCGAGAATGCGTTCGACTTGGCGCTGACCGACTGACGGCTCAGCGCCATGCAGACCAAGCGGCCGAGACTCACAGTCCGAAGGATCTAAGCAGAGCGTGCCATGCCTTCGTCGGCGCCTCGCCGACGTAGGCATGTGCGCGGCAGGCGAGGAATATCGCTTACAAGGAGGAGTTGGCGTTTGAGCTTGGGCGAATCTCCAAACCGTAGGGTGGGCATTGCCCACCATGAATCGGCGGTGGGCAATGCCCACCCTACGCACTTCTGCTTCGACTTTCGCTGAATCACTAACTTGCCGCCCGCTTGGCGTGCGCGTTAATAATTCAACCACACGCACTCAATGGCGTCCGCCTTCGGGCCGTTGCCGACGTCTCGCTTCTTCGGGATCTGCACCAGCCGCCAGTCGGCGAACAGCTCGTCGTACAGCGCGCACGGATAGCCCGAGAGCAGCGCCTTGCCTTGAATGGAGTGCAGCGCGTCGGACAAGGCCCGATGCTCGTCGTCGCTCATCTCGAAGGCGTAGACGTTGGTCGCCCCCTTGCCTCGCGACATGTGCGGATACGGCGGATCGACGTAAAACAGCGTGTCCGGTCCGTCGAGCTGCTGAATCACTTCCACGGCCGGGCGGCAAAGAATCTCCACGCGCCGCAGCCGGTCGACGATCTTGGGCAGCTCCAGGTCGATCATCGACAGGTAGCCGGCCACGTTGTTCGTCAACCCGCGCCGCGAACGCTTGGTCGGACTGGCCAGGTTCTTGCCGTCGCCGTCGCGAGACATCCGCCAGCGGACGAAATCGCGACGGGCCAGCTCGATATCGTCCGCGTCCGCCGGGTCCGCCTCGCAGCAGTTCCAGAACTCGGCTTCGCTGTAGGGCGTCAACTGCAGCCGCCGCACCAGCTCGGCGCCGTCTTCGCGCAGCACGCGAAACAGCCGCGTCAGCCGGCGGTCCATATCGTTGTAGTAGTCCTCGCCCGGCGGCTTGTTGAGCAGCACCGAAGCGGCGCCCGAGTACGGCTCGACATAGCGGGCGTACGAAGGCGGAAACAGGCTGATGATCTTGCTGGCGATATAGTATTTGCCGCCCCACCAGCGCAACGGCGGCCTGAACTCGGGCCGCCGATTGGGGCCGTCGAGCTTGACGACTTCAGGTTGAGTGCTCATCGACATCATGTCTCCGGGTGTGCCAGCGATTTTAGCGGTCCGCCAGGCGCGTGAGTAGCCCCCGGGGCCGCGATCAGAAGCGGCGACACACCAACCCGAAGCGCCAGCGAGGCAAAAGCTCGGCAGCGACACACCAACCCGACGCGTTAGCGAGGCAAAAGCTCGGCAGCGACACACCAACCCGAAGCGCCAGCGAGGCCCCCCATTTCCTCGCTTACGCGTCGGGTTAGTAGGGGTGAGCAACCCCCAAAACTTGCACCGCGCCGCCGCGGCCTGCACAATACGTCCTGCTTGGGCGAGCGCGCCAAAGCAAATCGACGAGAAACTGCCGCCTGTTCGAAGGGGCCGCCATGCTGGCGAAGCTGCGGACGTTTTCACTGCTGGGCATCGAGGCCGTACCGGTCGAGGTCGAGGTCGACATCTCCGACGGCGCCCTGCCCAAGACCGTGCTCGTCGGGCTGCCCGAGGCCGCTGTGAAAGAAAGCGCCCATCGCGTCGAACGGGCGCTGGTCAATTCCGGCTTCATGCGGCCGCAGAACCGGATCGTGATCAACCTGGCCCCGGCCGATCTGCCCAAGCAGGCCGCCTCGTTCGATCTGCCGATCACGCTGGGTATTCTGGCCGGCAGCGGGCAGATCGAATCCGACAAGTTCGACCGCTATGCCGTGGTCGGCGAGCTGGCGCTCGACGGCAATGCGCGGCCGACGAAAGGCGCCTTGTCGATGGCCATCGCCGCAGCCAAAGACGCCACGCTGCAAGGGCTGCTGGTGCCGGCCGAAAGTGCGGGCGAGGCGGCCGTGGTCGAAGGCATCGAAATCATCGCCGTCTCCAGCCTGGCCCAAGCGGTCGGCTTTCTCACCGGTCAGATCGAGATCGACCCCACCCCTGCCCGGCTCGACGAATGGTTTCAATCGCTGGCCCGCTACGAAGTCGACTTCGCCGACGTCCGCGGCCAGGAGATGACTAAGCGCGCCATCACCATCGCCGCCGCCGGAGGGCATAACCTGCTGATGCTCGGTCCGCCCGGCTCCGGCAAAACGATGCTGGCCAAGCGGCTGCCGACGATCCTGCCCGACCTGACCGCGCCCGAGTCGATCGAGACGACGCGCATTTATAGCGCCATGGGCCTGCTGCCGGCCGGTCAGCCGTTGCTCGCCACGCGCCCCTATCGCTCGCCGCATCACACCATCAGCGACGCGGGACTGGTCGGCGGCGGCTCGACGCCGACGCCCGGCGAGATCAGTCTCTCGCACAACGGCGTTTTATTCTTGGACGAGCTGCCCGAGTTCAACCGCCGCACGCTGGAAGTCTTGCGTCAGCCATTGGAAGACGGGACGGTAACGATCAGCCGGGCGTTGGCCAGCACGACGTTTCCGGCGAATTTCATCCTGATCGCCGCGCTCAACCCGTGCCCTTGCGGCTACCGCAACGACCCGCGGCGCAGTTGCCACTGCACGGTGCCGCAGATCGAGCGATACATGGCCAAGATCAGCGGTCCGCTCTTGGACCGCATCGACATTCACCTGGAAGTGCCCGCCGTCCCGATCCGCGAACTGGCCCACGGCGCCCCCGGCACGACCAGCGAGAGCATGCGCGAGCAAGTCGTCTCCGCCCGGGCGGTGCAAGCCGTCCGCTTTGAGGGCAGCAAGACGCGTTTGAACGCCAA
>DASZUP010000411.1:0-5017 GCA_035547635.1 Pirellulales bacterium | reverse complement strand
CAGCATCCGCCAACAGACGACGGCTGTATTTCTGCGGCGCCACTCGCCTTAGGCCGGTCAACTCGCCAGGTGCGCCCAGGGCATGGCGAGTCCGGCGGTGGCGCCTAGCAGCAACGTGACCAGCACGTAAAAGCAATAGTGGAAAAAACCGTTGCCGAAGTCGAGGTCGAACGTGGCGTAGGCAGTCATCGCTCCGACGACAAAAAACGGCGGCCCGACGATGATCCAGTTGTATGCCTCCGCCGTTGCATCAGCCGGCAGGAACATATAAACGCCCCACAGGGCCATATAGACCAGTCCGCAAATCGTCCCGCGGAGCCACAGCCAGCGGCCGCGGTAAGGCTCCAGCTCGTCGTCGCGCAGGAAAGTATAAGCGGCGACGGCTAGCGCGGGCGAAACCAGCAACAACCCGCCGCCCCGCATCAAGAGGTTCTGCTGCAACTGGGTTCGCAGAATCCAAGTCACCGCGAGGGTGACCAGCACGCAAGCGGAAATAATCACCGCCGGAATGACTTCAAACTTCGTTTCGGTTCGGGCGATCGGCTTAGTCGTGGCCCGGCCTTGGGCGTTCTTGGGGCCGAATTCCTCCGGGGCGTGAATCACCACTTCCGGCATGGGCGCCGGCGCGGGCTTGGTTCCGGCAGCCGCCGGAATTTTCGCTGCTGCGGCGCCGGGTGCATCCGCCGTTTTGCCGGGCGCGGTCTTGCCAGGGGCGGTCTTGCCAGGGGCGGTCTTGCCAGGCGCTGCGCCGGCTCGGGCGGCGGCGGGCTTAGCCGCCGGTTCGGCCGGCTTCGTCTCCAGCGCAGGAATCGTAATCGTCGCTTTGCACTTGGGACACGGTCCTTGCTTGCCTGCAAACTTGTCGCTGACTGTGAATTTCGCCTTGCAACTCGTGCAAGAAACCGCAATGGGCATGCGTAAAGGCTCGAAACGAAGAGAAGGGCGCTGTCACCGGCAACCGCCTGGCTACGGCCTTGCCGCCCCGCGGTTGACTTCGAGGAGCGCCGGCCGCCGAATGCCTGGGCTACAGCTTCCTAGTTTTTGCATGTGGCGAGAGTAAGTCAAGCGCTTGGTTCATTTTAGGGCGCATTGTCTCCATCTTGGGGCTGAGCTAGTATAAACGATGATGACCATCACCTTTGATTGTCCCAACGGCCATCGTTTGACCTGTCCCGTTTCACAGGCGGGAAAGCCGGGGAAGTGCCCCAAGTGCGGCGCCGTGTTCCGCGTGCCCACGCCGCAGGCCTCCGCCAGCGCTCCCGCCGCGCTTCCAGCCGGAGGCGCCGGAGCCGGCAGTTCGGCGGCCGAAGGACAGCTTAAGGAATTTGAACGGGATCAGCCGCCCGACGACGTCGACGACGGCGAGATCGTGTTCCTGTGCCCCAGCGGTCATCGTCTGCACGGACCGGCGGAAATGGTCGGCCGGCCGGGGCAATGCCCTCACTGCGGCGTGCGCTTCCTCATCCCCAGTCCGGAAGATATTTCCGAAGACGAGGAAGATGAAGATGAGGAGCAGCAGGAAGCCAAAGCCGAGGGAGAGATTGACGAAGCGCTGGAAGAGTTCGTCATTCAAATCGAGACCGCGGCGAAGGAGAGTTCGCTCTCGGGCAAGTCAGGGCTTCGAGCTCCAAGTTCGCCGAGCGGCGCCGCGGCCGCCGCGCATCCTTTCGCTGCATTGCTGCGGCGGCTGTGGACGCACAAATCGAAAGGCGCTTCGGTTGAAATTCATCTCGGCGACGGCAAGCTGATTATTCCGGACGCCTACGCCAATCCCGCCGCGCACCCCAACTATGCGCTGTTTGCCGTGCGAGAGGCCAACGGCAGCCACACGGTGACCGCAGTCGCCTGGGACGCCATTCAGCGCATCGCCCTGCGGCAGTTACAGGAATTGCCGAAAGAATTCTTCGACTGAGGCAGGCGGTAGGGCGGGCCGCCTCATTTGCGAGCGCTCGGTTCCGAGCATGCCACCGCGTTCATTCGTCTTCGGCCAGATCCGCTTCGCTGATCATGGTGAAGTTCTTGCTGGCCAGCGTGTCGAGGCCCATGTCGATGTTGTCGACCATCAAGGCGACGGCCGGCCGGCCTCGGGGACGCAACAACAAGGGGTATGCCTGGATGATGTTCACCTCGGCTTGCAGCAGCGCCGTGCAGACCTTCAACAGCGGCTGCGGCCCATCGGGCAGTTCCACGCCGATCAGATCGCTTTCGATCATGGCCAGCCCCGCGCGCTCCAGAATCTCTCGCCCTTGTTCGGGATGGCTCAACAGGAACCGTACGAATGCGCATTCGGCCGAATCGACGATCGACAAGGCCACGATGCGGACCTTGCTGCCTTCGAATCGACGGACGACCTCCAGCAATTGTCCGACCCGGTTCTCCAGGAAGACGGTGAACTGCCGGATGGTAGGGTAATTGCGCCCCCGCGCTGTAGGAACGTCGGTGCCGGCGCCTTCTCCAATACTCATGCAAACCACTCAGTTCCCGAGGTGAGACCGCCCGCTTCCAAAAAACCGGCTTCCCGAGATGGGGCGTCGCCCGTTATGGTGAAACTCCAGCGCGAGACGTCGGGCCCGGCGACCACCTAACTATAGGGAACCCCGCGACTTCGTTCAACGTCTTTCGTATCCGCCGCGACGGCTCGTGGTTTGGGCGCCGACGTCCGGGACGGTCGCGTCGGCGGAAGAAACAGCTATTGTACCGTAGCCCCAATCGCCCTCGGGCGGGGCGTGATCCTCTGTCGCAGATCGTTAAGACTTCCTCGCATGCCGCCGCACCACGACCTCGAAATTCGCGTCCGCTACCAGGAAACTGACGCCATGGGCGTCCTGCATCACGCCAACTACTTGACCTATTTCGAGATGGGGCGAACCGAGTTGCTCCGTTCCTCAGGCTTCGATTATCGCAGAATTGAAGAAAGCGGCACCTTCATGGTGATTGTCGAAGTCGGCTGCCGCTACCGCCGCCCGGCCCGTTATGACGACGTATTGCGACTGCATACGACGCTCAAACGGGTAACTGCCGCCAAGATCCAGCACGAGTATGAACTTTACCGGGGCGACGAACTGTTGGCGGAAGGTCACAGCACGCTGGCCTGTGTGGACCGCCAAGGCCAACTGCAGCGCGTGCCGGAATGGCTGCACCAATCGCCGCCGCGCGACTAATCCCGCAGGCCAATCGCCTGCATCCGCCGGTCGGTTTCTCGGTACGCCTCTTCGACCCACTGGACGATCCGCTCCGGCTCGGGCGAATACTCCAGTTCAATCGACACGGCGCCGTCGATGCCCAGATCTTTGATTTCCTGAAGATAGGGCTCGAACGGCACCACTCCGCGTCCGGGGGGGAGATCTCCATGGACCTTGCCGTCGCAATCGGAAATGTGGACGTGTCCCGCCCGTCCTTTGAGCCGGCGTAGCTCCGCGGGTTCGACGTGCGACAGCACCAGGTGCGAAATATCGATGTTGGCCTTTACCGCCGTCAGGTCGACGTCGTCCAGGAAGCGAACCATGCTTTCGACGTCGTTGATGAGCGACATGGCGAACGGCTCCAGCTCCAGCACGATTTCCAATCCCAGTTCTCCCGCGCGGCGACCCAGACGCCGAACGGCTTCGACTCCATAGCGCCACTGCTCTTCGGGCGGAATGACCTCTTTGTTCCAGACGTACTCGCCGATTACCAGCAGCACGTTTTTGGCTTCGTACTCGTAGGCCAGGTCGAGGTAGGCCTCAACCCGTCGCTCGTGGAAAGCCCGCACGCTGGGGTTGAAATCGATCAGCCCGACGGCCACGCAGGCCAGCGAGACGATAGGCAGTTCCAGCAAGTCGCACTCGTCCTTGATCAGCCGCCGTTCACGGACGTCGATCTCCAGAGGGTCGACGAAGATGTCGACCGTGTCGAAGCCAAGCTCCTTGGTCTTGCGCAAACCGAAGGCGGTCGGCTGCTGCGCCTGGACCCAGGCGGAGTTGATCAATCCGAGTTTCATAGTCGCGCCTCCGTGAACGAGAAGTCCCCACCGCGTCTCGGGCGAATGATACCATTGGCGCCCCCCGCTGCGCCAACCTCTCAGTAAAGTTTTGCCGATCGGCAATCTCGCGGCGCCCGCTGGTCGAGTTTGCCGGAGATGCGGGTCGCGGCGTGAGGAGATGTTGCGATACGGCGAAGTTTGCCGGTCGTTGCGAGGCGAGGGGCTCCGGCGCCGCCGCGCAGGAGTGCGCTTTCGTTCAACGCACCTCGCAACTCCTGTCGATGCCGGTAATAGCGACGCACAAAGACCGGCGGAGACGGAAATGACGGAACGACCGCGGCGAACGAGGCATCGGCCCCGCCTGAAGCAGCCGGCAGGCGTCAGTCTGAACGGGCCGACGGTTTGGCGGGCGGTTTGGCGGACGCTCGCATTGCTGGCCTGTCTCCTTTCTGTGCTTCCACTTACGTTTGCAGCCGAGCGGCCCCTTCGCGATCAGAGCGTGCTTCCCTGCCAGGCTCTCGGACCCGCGGCGCCTTTTCCTATCGCGGGGCTGGACAGCGTCGCAGCGCATTGCGGCGAATTGCCCTGGCAAGCGGCCGGCCCCATCAACTGGCAGAAGTATGCGCAAGGCGAATACGTCGGCCACGAGCGCTTGGCGCACGTGCCCGCATATCGCCTGCGCGTCGGCGATGAGCTGGACGTGGTGTTCCGCCTCTCCCGGGACGACCTGCCGCGGCCGTATCGGCTGAACGTCGGAGATGAGGTGCGCATCGAGTCGTTCACCGACGCGACGCTCAATCAGGACCTGACGATTCAGCCCGACGGCACGATCACGCTGCGGCTGCTGAATCAGGTTTACGCGGCGCGAACCACCGTCACCCAATTGCAGAACGAGATCGAACGCCGTTACAAGAAGTATTATCGGCAGCCCGCGATCAACGTAATGCCGCTCAAGGTCAACTCGAAGCTGGAAGATATGCGGTCCAGCGTCGATTTGCGTTACGGTTACGGCGGGCAATCCCGCCGCGCCAAAGTCACGCCCGAGGGCACGATCCA
>DASZUP010000410.1:0-1626 GCA_035547635.1 Pirellulales bacterium | reverse complement strand
TGACGACGTGCGGGTAAGGAATTCGAGAGACCATCAGCAGCGCCACCAGCACCGCGAAGTAAGGCAGAATGTTCTGCATCCAGACGTCGACGGTCTGGGCATACTGCACCGGCAGCGTCGAACCTTCACGGCGCAACTCGTCGAACAGGATGCCGAAGCTGGCGATGGCGGCCGCGGCCGCGGGGCTCGGCAAGCCGGTGAAGTGCATGTGGTCGTCGTTGTCGTCCGTTTCGACGTTGAACCGCGCCAAGCGCATCGCCGCGCAGGCGGCGAAGGCGGCGGCGATGACCCACACCGTGTCCTTATGCGAAAACGTAAACGCCGGACACATCTTGACCAATAAGATGGCCGGCGCCACGCCGAATGTCACCAGATCGCAGAGACTGTCGAGTTGCGCGCCGAAATCGCTGGTAGATTTTGACAGCCGCGCAACATGGCCGTCCAGCGCGTCGAACAGCATGGCCAGGAAGATCAACCAGCCGCTGAGCATGCAGTTGTGCGTGTCGTCCTTCGGATCGAGCGCCTTGATGGCTTTCAGCGGACTCATAGTGCCGATCCGGGCCGAGTGCGGCACCAGGGCGTTCTCCGGACGCTCAACCCGCGCAGCCACGACGATGGCGAAAAACCCGCACACCAGGTTCGCCAGCGTGAACATCGTGGGCAAAACCGCAACCGTGCGAATCTTGCTCATGGACGAGACTCCTGAGGAAATGCGGAATTCGGAACGGGGAATTCGGAACGGGCGCCGGCGGACGCTGCTGGCGCCGCATTCGGAGCCCGCGTTTGCGATTCTGCTTTGTAGCGGGCCATGACCGTACTGCCGGCTTTGACCTTCTGGCCGACTCCGACTTCGACTGACAGTCCGGCGTCGCGGGGCAGGATCAATTCCGTGCGCGAGCCGAGCTTGATCATGCCGAACTTATGACCGCGATCGATCACCTCGCCCGGCCGTAAATTGCAGACAATCCGTCGAGCAAACAAGCCGGCAATCTGTCGGACGACCATCCGGCGATGCGGCGCCGCTTCTTCTTCCAGGCCGATCCACAGGTTTTCGTTGCGGATGGCGCTGTCGGCGCGCATCGCGTTCAGAAACAATCCGGGCGAGTATTTCAAACGGATGACGCGCGAACGCATCGGCGCGCGGTTGATGTGCACGTTGAAAATGGACAAGAAAATTCCGATTCGGACCGCAGGACCGCCGATGAACTCGTCGTGGTCCAACTCCACCACTTCGGCGATCGTACCATCGGCTGGAGAGACGGCCAGGTGCGGTTCGGACGACACGCGTCGGGGCGGGTCGCGAAAGACCCAGACCGTCAGTAACAATACGATCGCGGGCGGAACGGCCAGCGGCCAATAGAAGGCCGCGGCCGCGGCCGTCAGGGCCGCCATCGGATAGCCCATCAACTG
This sequence comes from Pirellulales bacterium, assembly GCA_035547635.1. Taxonomy (GTDB): domain Bacteria; phylum Planctomycetota; class Planctomycetia; order Pirellulales; family JAICIG01; genus JAICIG01. The sequence continues at coordinate 216 of DASZUP010000410.1, read as the reverse complement.
CAGTTCGGCCAGGCCCCAACGGGCAAACGGAATCCGCTCCCGCCAGGCAAAGCGGTCGTCTTCCGCCGCCCAGTCGGCAGAGCACAAGTTGCGGCAGTATTTCAGGTCGCGAGGGTCGAGGATCTCGTGAGGCGCCCCTGCGCTGCTGCCTCGCCGCTTCTCGGCCATTTTGGCGACGTATCCTGCACGGAAGCTGCGCAACAGCCAGCGACGCAC
>DASZUP010000409.1:0-1713 GCA_035547635.1 Pirellulales bacterium | reverse complement strand
CGGTATGGCCGCTGCTCATCTCGATGGTCTTATCCATCTCGCGGAGCACGCTGTCGGGCAGGCCCTCTCGGCGTCCGATCACTCGCAGCCGGATGTTCTCGTTGGCGAGCGTGGTGCGCTCCTCGATCAGGTACTGTTCCAGGAGATGCATCAGCAGATCTAGTTCGCGTTGCGGCCGCTTCCAGTTCTCGCTCGAGAGACAGTAGAGCGTGAGTTGGCCGATGCCCAACCGGGCCGCTTCTTCGGTCGTGCAGCGGACGCTGGATACTCCGCGGCGATGGCCTTCAATGCGCGGCAATCCGCGCCGCTGCGCCCAGCGGCCGTTGCCGTCCATAATGATGGCGATATGCCGCGGCCGCTTCTCCAGCGGTACGTTGAGCTTTTCAGCGGTGGGGCTGCAAGAGGTCATGGTCGCCCGAGGGACTCTGCTCGGCAAAGATGGTCTGATCTCGATCCGGCCCGACAGAAACGATTTCCACTTTTCGCCCGATCACTTCGCTCAGCCGGTTGATGTATTTTCGGGCGTTGGCCGGCAACTCGGCCATGCACCGGATGGAGCTGACGTCGCTGCGCCAGCCGGGCAAGGTTTCATAAACCGGCCTGGCCTGGCGCAAATCGTCCACATGGCTGGGGAACACGTCAAGACGTTTGCCGTCGATCTCGTAAGCCGTGCAGATCTTGATCTCTTCCAGATCGCTCAGCACGTCGAGCAGCATGACGGCCAGTACGTCAACGCCGCTCAGCCGGGCCGTGTAGCGGGCCGCCACCGCGTCGAACCAGCCGCAGCGGCGGGGCCGCCGAGTGACCGTGCCATACTCGTTGCCGCGGTCGCGGAGGTGCTGGCCCGTGGGGTTGTCCTGTTCGGTCGGAAACGGCCCGCCGCCGACGCGGGTGCCGTACGCTTTGACCACGCCGATGATCTTCTGCAAATAACGCCCCGGCACGCCCGCCCCGGCGGAAATGCCGACGCCGGAGCTGTTGCTGCTGGTCACGTAGGGAAAAGTGCCGTGGTCGACGTCGAGCAGGGCGCCTTGGGCTCCTTCGAACATCACGCGGCGGCCGGCTTCGAGCGAATCGAGCAGATAGGTGGTCGTATCGGCGACGAAGGGCCGGAGCCGTTCGGCGTAAGCCTGGTATTCTTCCAGCACCGCGGCCGGTTTGAGCGGTTCGAAGTCGCCGGCGGCGGACAGAGCCCCGATCAGCCTGTTCTTGCTGGCCACGACGGTCTCGATCCGCTCGCGAAAGTTGGGGCGGTACAAATCGCCCAGGCGAATAGCTTCGCTGCGTCCGACCTTGTCCCGGTAGCAAGGACCGATGCCGCGCATCGTGGTTCCAATCGCTTCTCCGCTGGCAACCTTGCCGTCTGCCAGCCGGTCTTCAATGAAGTGCCAGGGGAAGATCACGTGGGCGCGATCGCTGATCATCAGGTTCCGGCCGACTTCGACGCCGCGCGCCAGCAGCCCGTCGATTTCTGCCAGAAAACTCGGCGGATTGAGCACCACGCCGCCGGTCACCACGCATTGCACGCCGGAGCGGAGAATGCCGCTTGGGATCAACGAGAGTTTATACGTTTGGCCGCCGGTGACGACCGTATGACCGGCATTCGCGCCTCCCTGATAGCGGACGACGATGTCGTGGCGGTCGGTCAGCAAGTCGACGATCTTGCCCTTGGCTTCGTCTCCCCATTGCAGACCAATCACGCAGGTTCCAGGC
>DASZUP010000408.1:0-6019 GCA_035547635.1 Pirellulales bacterium | reverse complement strand
CTTGCGCGGCGAGCCGATCATGGCGCGCCGCGCCGGCGCGCTGGAGCGCGCCTGGAAATGGACGCGCAGAAATCCCTTGGCCGTGGCGGTTTGCCTGGCGATCGGACTGGCGTTTGCCGGCGGCGCCGCGCTGTTCGGCGGACGAAATTCCGAGAGCGCGCCGGCGCCGCAACCGACGGCGGTCCCGGAGGTCACGACGCGTCCCGTGCTGATCGAAACAATCCCTGCTGGCGCTCGAGGCGTGATGGTGCCGATCGATCCGGAAACGGGAGCGCCGGATGCCTCGCGCCGGATCCGCTTTCCAGGCGTGACGCCTCTTGAAGTGCAAGCGCCGCCGGCTCGGTACCTGGTGGTCGTGGAACTGCCCAACCATGACTTTCACGAGGTTTCGCGAACCGTTCCCCCATTGGACGAAAGCGTTCCAACCATCCCAATTGATACGTGGTCAATTGCCGACGGCAAAGTGGCCCTGAATCGCATCAGCATTCCCAGTAGCGCCGGCTTGGAGCAAGGGATGGCTCGCTTTGACGGCGGCGTCTTTCGCGCCGGCAGCGACAAAGTGCCCGGCTCTCCGGCGCACGAGCGCACTCTCGAACCATTCTGGCTTGACGTCACCGAGGTCACCTGGGGTCAATTCCGCTCTGCGATATCGCGCAATCGAATCGTTCCAAATAAACACGGCTTTCACGACGACGATGCGATGGCATTCCTCAACTTCGCACACGCACGGGCCTTCGCAGAATCGATTGGCAAGCGATTGCCCTCGGAGTTCGAATACGAGTTTGCGGCAACTAACGGGGGCACTACCTGGTATCCGTGGGGCGACGACTCCGACAAGATCGAGCCCTGGCAACTCGGCGCGGTGAAGGGCGCCGCCTACGACGTGACGCTGGGGCAGCCGCCGGTCTTTGGTCTGTATTCCAACGTTACCGAATGGACCGACTCGCTACTTGTTTCTCCGACTCCGATGCCGCCGCCGCCCGCGAGCTTCAAGAGGATGATCGCTTTGGGCCGCGTTGTGCGCGGCGGGCCGACCGAAATCGCGAATGGCGAAGGAGATACCGAGACGAAAACCTTGAGAACTGATTTTGGCCCTCGCTGGAGACAAGGGATGTTTATGGTAACGCACAATCGAGGTATCGGCTTCCGCTGCGCACGCAGCGTGAAGCCGAGATACCTCGACTGACGGACCGCGTCAATGCCGCGAAGCGACCGGCCTACGGTTGAACCGGCAAGTCCCGCACGCTCGTCACGTCGAACTCTTCGCCTTCGACGCAAATCGTGTGCTGATGGCGTCCGCCCGAGCGCGTCGCAGGCATCGCGTTCTTGGGCGGATAGTCCGGATCCATTTCCTGCCCGATATAGATATCGCTATGACTCGTGCCGGAGAACCCGACCGTAAGCAGTCGGAAGTAAGACCTCGTGCCGTTCGGCTCGTCGACGAACGCGAATGCCTCTCGCTTCTTCTCGATGTGCGCCCCCGGCCGCAAGAAGCGGTCTTTTTCGCCAATGAAGTCTCGCTGGCGAGAATGGACGTACAACACGAGATTGCGATGGGCGGCCCGGGACGGCGTTTGCCGCGCCGACAAAAGCGTACCGTCCGTAATCGGGTCCGTGCACCCGCCGGCATTCGCGTCGCAGCAGGCGAAGTTTCCGCCGGTGTCGTGCATCGTGGCCGTCGCCACGAATCCGCTTGCGCAGCCATTGCTCGCGTCGCAGTAACTGCACGAATAGTAGTACAAGCCGCAGATATAACCGTAGAACGAGATGGGGCAGTAATCCGTTGCGAAGACCGTCCCTTGCAGCGTCAAGGCTGCCATGACGAACAGAAAACCAGATCGAATTGAAGCCAACATAGTTTCCCTCCACAACTCCAAAAGACATGCTCGTCGGTCGCGACCCTGTGCCGCGTCGACATCACAAGCTGCGGCCTGGAGCCCCGACGTCCTGCGAGGACCGTTACGTTCAGCCGCTAGTTTTCAGAGACTGGATTTCTGGCTTGGCCGGGTAGGGAGAGCGCAAGCAGCCAGCGCGCGAAAAGACGCGCTGAGAAAACGATAAAGTCGCAGCTTGCAGGCCAAGCCAGTGAGAGCGGCCGTTTGATGGCACGCGGTGCATTGCGCCGAACGGCGCGGGGGGACTGGTCCGTCGCCGGGATGCCGCAGCGGCGAGATTCCGCGCGCCATGTGCGGCGCGCGGCGCCGAGTCAAGTATCTGCGAGCGGGCTTATTGCTCGGAGATGCAGTAGAGATGGTCGAACGTGCGGATGAAGATCTGTCCGTCGGAGATGGCGGGCGTCGAGTTGCTCGTCTCGCCCAACTCATTCCTGGCCGCCAGTTCGAACTTCTCCGGATTCGGCTTGAAGATGATCGTCGCGCCTGCCTGGTTGGTCACATACAGCAAGCCATTGGCCGCCACGATTGAGCCCCAGTGATTGGCGCCCGAGGCGCGGTCGGCCCACATCTGCTTGCCGGTCGCCGCCTCCAGGCAGCGGATCGTGCTGGGCCCTGCGTCGGGCACGTACAGATAACCGTCGAGAATGACGCCCGAGCCGATGCTCTGCGGATTCCGCGGCGTGCGCCACAAGCGGTTCGACTCGGTAATGTTGCCGCTGCCTCCCAGCTTGAACGCCAGGCCGGCGCCGCTGTAGCCGCCCAGCGCCACGCAAATCCCGTCGCCGATGACGGGAGACGAATAAGCCAGGTCTCCCTTGTCGCTGCGCAATCCATCGCACGTCCAGAGGATTTTCCCGTCGCCGGGAGCATAAGCAACGACGCGCGTCGGCAGGCTGCAGACGATCTGATCTTGCCCGTCAAGATGGACCACGACCGGCGTGCTCCACGAGCCCATCGGCGCGCCGTCGGCTCGCTTGCGTCCGTCGCCATCGGTCGGCTCGTCGACTCGCCACAGTGCGCGTCCGGTTTTCAGATCGAACGCCGCCCCCAACGCATGATCGCCAGGACCGCAGTTCTGAATTACTCGGTCTTTGTAAATGAGGGGAGAAGCGGCATAACCCCACTCGTGCCGAAACTCTCCCAGGTCACGGCGCCACAGTTCCTTGCCTTCCATGTCGTAACAGAACAGACCGGCCGAACCGTGCCACACGACCACGCGTTTGCCGTCGGTTGCCGGCGTCGTGGCGCAGTAGGGGTTCGTCTTGTGCGTCGGCATCACCTTGCCAAAGTCGACGACGCGGGTCCAGCGCAGGGCGCCATCCGCGCGATCAAAACAATAGAGGCCGCGTTTTTTGCCGTCGTCTTCGGCGCAGGTCGCGAACACGCGCTCGCCGGAGACAATCGGGCTGCCATTGCCCGGCCCGGGCAACGGGGCCTTCCACTTGACGTTGCGATCGGCGCCCCAATGGAGCGGCGCGCTCTTCTCGTCCGACAAGCCATTGCCGTTGGGGCCGCGAAAAGCCGGCCAGTCGCCCGCCGCGGCCACGACCGCCGTCAAGGCACACGCTGCCGTGAAAGTGCAAATCCATCGACGCATCGTCAGGCCTCCGGATCAGGTGAACGTCCGCCGCATTATGGCGATCAGGCAGATGTGAAGCAAATTGGCGGCCCAAAATTCGAGTCCTGCGTTCGCCAAGGCGGACACAAAGGAGCAAAAACGGATCGGCGCCGTGCCGCTTGCCTGCACGTAGCGTCTTGGCGTTTGGCGCTGCCCCAAAAAGAGACGATTCTTGCAACGGTCGAGGCAGTCCGGTCGCTCGTTGTGGAGGAGGCCTCGCCGAGACTATGATGCACGGCGCACGCTGCGTCTGACGCCGACGCGCCACGAGAGGGTCGCACAATCCGCCCGGCATGGCGAGTAGGCCTCGCCGCGCCGCACTTGCCCGCGGCCCGTTGTTCTCCAACGCTTGCCTTCTCAACCGACATCCCGCGACGAATCGTCCATGAACGCCAATCGCTATTTTGCGGCCGATACTCCCGCTGAGTCTGAGCTCGAACGGCTGGAATGCCTGAGTCACATCTTCGATCCGGTCACGACGCAACGCCTCAGGTCGTTAGGAGTGGCCGCCGGTTGGCAATGCCTGGAAGTCGGAGCTGGCGCCGGCTCCATTGCCCAGCGCCTCAGCGATTGGGTCGGAGCAGAAGGGCGCGTCGTCGCCGCGGATCTCGATCCGCGATTCCTGCACGCTGGCTCGCGTTCAAATCTCGAGATACGTCAATTCGACGTACTCCGCGATGATCTGGAACTCGGCCGCTACGATCTGGTGCACTGCCGGACTCTGTTGATGCACTTGCCGGAGCCCAGCGCGGCGCTCGAACGCATGGCGGCCGCGGTCAAGCCGGGCGGATGGCTGGTCATTGAGGAAGGCGACCTGACCACGTGTGCCGCCGCCGACCCGGCGCACCCGCGTTCCGCCGCGTTCGACCGCATCTCACGGGCGATTACCGCGGCCACGCACGCCTCCGGCGCGCTGGACTGCTACTTTGGCCGTCGGCTTCGCGATCTTGTCGAACGCCCCGGCTGGAGCGAGACCGGGCACGACGGAGCGACGTTCATTCATCGTGGCGGCGAACGCGGCGCCCGTTTCTTTCAAATGAGCAGCCGTCTTGTCGCCGATAAACTGGCGGCCGCCGGCAAGCTGAGCGAGGCCGATCGGGACGAACATCACGCAGCGTATGAAGACGCCAGCTTCAGTTTCGCCGGCATGACGCTGTTTGGCGCGTGGGCTCGACGCAACGATTAAAGGTGGATGCCCATGCTTCGACAACTTGGGATTGGCGCTGCGCTGGCGATGCTCGTCGCGGCGGCCATGCCGGCAGAAAGCGTGCGAGCCGGCGATTGGCCGCACTGGCGCGGCCCCCATCGAAACGACGTCACCGATGAGAGCTCCGGCTGGAGCGACGGGAATTGGGCGGCCGGAGAACCGGTGTGGCGAAAGAACGTCGGCCCAGGCGCCAGCTCGCCGCTCGTGGTCGGCGGCCGACTCTATACGATGGGCTGGAGTTCCGGGCGCGATTCGATTTACTGCCTCGATGCCGAGACGGGGCGTGAAATCTGGACGCAAGCTTACCAATGCCCCCAATACGGCCGCAGGGCCACCGGCGATGAAGGCCTGTATTCCGGCCCCACGTCGACGCCGGAGTTCGACCTCGCAACCGGACTGCTCTACACGCTCAGCGCCGACGGCGACCTCAACTGCTGGGACTCCGCCCATAACGGCAAGCGGGTCTGGGGCTTGAACCTGTATGCGAAGTACGACGTTCCGCGCCGCCCGCGCCACGGACGCTCCGGCTTGCGAGATTATGGCTACACGACGGCGCCGTTCGTGCATGGCGACTGGGTGATCGTCGAAGTCGGCGACGATGAAGGTACGCTGATGGCCTTCGCTAAACGCACCGGCCGGCGCATTTGGGCGAGCGAGTGCAACAGCCCGGCCGGGCATTCCGGAGGTCTGGTCCCGATGACGATCGAAGAGATCGATTGCATCGCGGTCATGAACTATCGCGGCTTGCTTGTCGCACGGCTCGATCGCGGACATGAAGGCCGCACGGTCGCCGAGTACGAATGGACAACCGATTTCGCCAACAACATCGCCACGCCCGCAGTCTTCGGCGCCTCGGCGCTGATCACGTCGCAATACAACCGCAGCGCCATTTGCCGAGTCGATGTCAGCCTGGCCGGCGCTCGGAAAGCGTGGGAACAGCCGCTGGCCTCGAAGGTCTGCAGTCCGCTCGTTGACGGCAACCGCGTCTATTGGGCCTGGCGAGAGGCGCATTGCCTGGATTTCTCCACCGGCCGCGAGCAATGGTCGGGCGGCGCTTTCGGAGACGCCGGTTCTTGCATTCTCACGCGCGACCGCAAGCTGATCGTGTGGGGCGGTCGAGGCGTGCTGGCCTTGCTGGATGCGAGCGGCGGCAACACCGCATACAAGCCACTGGCCCGCCGCGAAGGCCTATCCTCCACCGACGCCTGGCCGCACGTCATATTGGCCGACGGCCGCTTATACTTGAAGGATCGCAAGGGCGAACTGCAGTGCCTCGAGCTGCCCTGACCTACCGGCTTG
>DASZUP010000407.1:0-9308 GCA_035547635.1 Pirellulales bacterium | reverse complement strand
GAACGCCGGCGGCTGGCGGCTCACCACGAGACGCTCAAGCGGCTGCGCAAAGAGTTCGTGGTGTTGCCGGTGGCCTTCGGCCTGGTGGCCGAAAACTCCGCTGCCGTTCGCCAAATCCTGGTCCGCAACCGCGAGGCCTTCCAGGAGCAGATTCGACGCCTGGCGGGCAAAGTGGAAATGGGGCTCCGCGCAAGTTGGGACGTCCCGAACATCTTTGAGTACTTCGTCGAAACGCATGCCGAATTGCGCGAGCTGCGCGACCAGGTGTTCCGCGGGCGGCAGCCGACAAAGGACGAAATGATCGAGGTCGGGCGGACTTTCGACCGCCTGCTCGGCGAACATCGCGCCGCCTGCATTCAGACCGTGACCCAGGCATTGCGGCCGCGTTATTTCGAAGTCAAGGAGAACAAACCGCGAAACGAGCAGGAAATCATGAACCTGGCGATGCTGATCGACGAAGACGGCCAGGCCGACTTTGAAGCGGGCGTCGTCGAGGCGGCGCGACGCTTTGACAATCGCTTTTCCTTTGATTTCAACGGCCCCTGGTTGCCGCACAATTTCGTCGAGTTGAACCTGGAAATGTGAGACGAGGCTTCGCCATGTTTTTGCTCGACGACATTCTGTTCTCGCCGGTTCGAGGTTTGATGTCGGTGTTCCGCAGCCTGCACGATGCCGCACAAGAAGAGCTGGCGCACGAGGCGGAATCGATCCGCAATCAGTTGAGCGAAATGTACGTGCAGTTGGAGACCGGCCAGGTGAGCGAGGAGGAATTCGACCGTTGCGAGCGGGAACTGCTCGAACGGCTGGAGAAGCTCGACGCCCGCGGAGGCGACTATGGAGCGATCCAAAACTCGGAACAGGAAGACGAGCATGCGGACGGCGAGGAACAAGGCGACGAGAACGAACTCGACGACCGAGGCGGCTGACTAGCACGGCAGGCGAGTCTCGCCCGAGGCGAAGGAGACCAAGATGAGCGGAGCCAGTTACGAAGAGAATGAATCAGCGGTCGTGTGCCGCGACGAGACGCCCGCAACCATTACCAGCGCGGCGACGTTGAAGGAGCCCGCGCCTCGCGCAGCGGCCCAAAACGTCGCCGCGCCCAAGGCCGATGCGCCGCAGCCCGAAGCGCGCAAGCTCGACTCGCGCACTCCGATGCTTTCCAAGCTGTTGAGCATCGGCGACATCTTCCGGGCCGAGAATTCGATCCGGCAGGCCATCTCGATTTATTTCGACCTGGCCGAAAAGCACTCGGGCACGCCCGAGGCTTACGACGCCCTCGAGCGGCTGCTGGACATCGCCGCGCAGTACGAAGACGCGGGCGAAATTCGCCAGGCTCTCAGCCTCTACGAACGTTTGCTCTGACGAGGAAGCCGCCATGGACAATCCGTCGGTCGCCGAGTTGCCGGGCGGAGAACGCATCTCGCTCTGCGAGACGCTCGATCGCGTCCTCAACCAGGGAGTCGTCGTGGCCGGCGAAGTGATGATCTCGGTCGCCAATGTCGACTTGCTTTACCTGGGGCTGCAACTGGTGCTGACTTCCGTCGAGTCGGCGCGGCAGCCTGCGCGGTTTCAGAGCGGTCTGTTGTCGCAGGGGAGAGAGACATGAGCTGCGCGGCAAGCCTGGCCGAGTCGGCGGCGCTGGACGACTTTGTCCGCGCCTTCCAGCACAGCGAGCCGGCCCGGCCGGAGAAATCGTCGCGGATTTCCCTGAATTCGACCGACGCCAAAAACGGGCTGGCCAAGCTCGTTCTGACGCTGATCGAATTGCTTCGTGAACTGCTCGAGCGCCAGGCCATCCGCCGCGCCGAATCGGGTTCGCTCAGCGAAGAAGAGGTGGAGCGTCTCGGCGACGCGTTTCTGCAATTATCCGAACAAATGCAGCGTCTCAAACGAGAGTTCGGATTGGAAGACGAGGACCTCAATCTGGATCTGGGTCCGCTAGGCAAACTGATTTGAGGAGACTGAACCATGAGTACGCCGACAACCGTCCGGGAAAAAATACGTTGCGCGTTTTGCCAAGGCAGAGGAACCGATCCGTTCAACCAGCTTTCTGAGTTGTCCGAGTGCGTGGTCTGCCAGGGGGAAGGCTGGGTCTGGGCGCCCGTTCCACACGTCAGGTGTACCTATTGCCACGGCAGCGGCGCCCACAAGACGTTCACGTGCCCGGTTTGCGAGGGGACGGGAGTCATCGAGGCGCTGACGGGCCCCACCGTCGTATGTCCGGTTTGCACCGGGTTGGGCTTCGACGCCTCCAGCGGACTGAATTGTCTGCGGTGCCGCGGCCTGGGCCGAATCGGCGCCGAAGGACACACCGACTGACGAGCAACGACGCATGGGAAAGGAAATGCCATGAACATCAAGACTTCTCGAAACGCGATTTCGTCACTCAAGGGCTCCGCTTTCCGCCGCGCGTCGTGCGATGGCAAATCGTGGTGGGTTCGCCATATCGCTACCATGCAACGGCCCGCCGGCGCCCAACGCCCGCTGGCTGAAGGCGCCGGGCCGCCCTGGTGAGCCGTCCGACCGAGCCGAACGCTTGAGCAAATAACCTGAGGGGGAGAGATGACCAGGCAGCAGACCGTTTCGCACGCCGTCACAAGCGCCGGCCTGGCCGACGTGCTCGAACGGATCCTGGACAAAGGCGTGGTGATTGTCGGCGACATCAAGATCAAGCTGGTCGACGTCGAATTGCTGACAATTCAGATCCGGCTGCTGATCGCTTCGGTCGACAAGGCGCGCGAGATTGGGATCGACTGGTGGAACTTGAACCCCCAATTTGGGTCACGGCTGGAACAGGCCGCTCAGGCCGAGTCCGCCTCCTGATTTGCCGCTTGGGCAATTCGATCTGCTTTCGCAAGCCGCTGGGATGCTCGGGCGCCGAAATGCGGCAGGCGCCGCCCTCCCGCCGCCAAAAAGGGCCGGTTTCCACTTTTCTTTTGCGGTAAGGTCGTATAATTTAGACATAATTGGTTGTCAAAAAAACCGGCTGGGCTAGCACCGTACCTTTGAAATCAGGAGTGGTGGAACATTATGGCAGTGGCATTGACCGAAAAGGCCGCGACCGAAGTCAAGAAGATCATGCAGGAGCAGAAGTTCGAGGAAGGCACGGTCCTGCGCGTGGGCGTGGCCGGCGGCGGCTGCAGCGGCTTCCAATACAGCCTGGGTTTCGACAAAGGCTGGGACGAGTCGACTGACAGCAAGTATGACTTTCACGGCGTGACGGTCGTGGTCGACAAGAAGAGCGCGTTGTACCTCGATGGCACGACGGTCGATTTCTACGACGGCCTTGAGAAGCGCGGCTTCACGTTTGATAATCCCAACGCGGTGAAGAGCTGCGGCTGCGGAAGCTCGTTCCAGGCCTAGTCGCCTTGTCGCTCCATTGCGAATTTCCGACCCCTGCCGCGCTCCGTCGAACGCGGCAGGGGTTTTTTATTGAGAGGGCCGTTAGCAGACAGCGAGACGTCCGTTCCGGCGGTCGCCTGCGTTGTCGAGGTGTGCGATGGCTACGATCGAAAAGCCGCCTGCTGCGGAATTTGCCCCCGACGGCTTCCTGCTGCGCGGAATCAGTTGGGAGCTTTACGAGCAGCTTCGTGAAATCCGCGAAAACTGGGGCGTGCGGATGACCTACGACCAAGGGAATCTCGAGATGATGTCCCCTTCCGTTGGGCACGAGGACTTTGCGCAGCTTCTCGGACGCATGCTCGAGGCCTTCACCGAGGAGTTGAACCTCCCCATTCGAGGCCTCGGCGCCGCAACCTGGAAGGATCCGAATCGCCAATTCGGCCTGGAAGCCGATAGGTGCTACTACGTCGAAAACGAAGCTCGCGTGCGCCATTTGAAGGAAATTGATCTCTCGCGAGACCCGCCGCCCGACCTGGCAATCGAGGTCGAAGCGACCCGCACGGCGATCGGCAAGCTGCCTCTCTATGCAGCGCTCGGCGTTCCGGAAGTCTGGCGCTGTCAACAAGGCGTCGTCAGCATTTACGTGCTTACCAGCTCAAGACAATATGTTCCGTCGGAGCAGAGTCGGAACGTTCCTTTGCTCAAGCCGGAGGAGTTGAACCGCTTTTTGCAGTCACGCGCAGAGACTGACGAGACGAGTTGGATTCGCTCGTTTCGCGCTTGGGTCCGCGAGGCTTTTCCTGCGGCCGAAGGTTAACGGCGGGAATGGCGGAAGACAACGCTAACTCAAATCCGTCTAGTGCAGCGTCGGCCGACGGCGGGCTTCTGCGGATTGCCGTTTGCCTCAGTCATTTTCATCCGACCGTGGGGGGCGCCGAGCGGCAACTCTTTCAACTGGCCGAACGCTGGGCCCGCTGGGGACACGAGCCGTTGGTCATTACGCGCCGCCTGGACGGACAGCCCGCGTGCGAGATTGTCTCGGGCATCGAGATTCGCCGCACGATTACGACGGTCTCCGCGGGACCGTTGTTCGGGCTGACTTTTCTCGCCTCGCTGACGGCCCATCTGGTTCGCTATGCGCGCCGCTACGACGCGGTCTTGGCGGGCCAGGCGCCTTGGGAGGCCGTGGCGGCCGGCCTGGCCGCGCCGCTGCTGGGCAAGCCTTCGATCGTGCGGCTGGCTTCGGTCGGGCCGCGCGGCGACGTGGCCCAACTGCGGCGCGCCAAGGGGAGTGGTCTGTGGCGACGGTTGGCTCTGCGAAACGGGCTGTTCCTGGCGCCTTCGGAAGCGGCCTGCCAGGAGCTTGCCGAACTGGGCTGTCCGGCGGAGCGCATCAGGCGGTTCACCAACGGCGTCGACGTCGAGCGGTTTCGTCCGCCGGGGGAACAAGATGCCGGTGCGGCGGCGGAGCGCGATCGGACGGTGATCTTCGTAGGGCGGTTGAGCGAAGAAAAGAATCCGCGGGCCGTGTTGCGCGTCTGGAAGAAGCTGAACGGCATCGGACGGCATCGCTTGTTGATGGTCGGCGGCGGACCGCAGGCCGAGTCGTTGGCGGCTTACGCCCGGCAAGAGTCGCTCAACAACGTCGAGTTCCTCGGCCAGCGCAGCGACGTGCCCGACTTGTATCGCCAAGCCGCCGTCTGCGTGCAGCCTTCGCCTCATGAAGGCTGTTCCAATGCGCTGCTTGAGGCAATGGCGAGCGGCGTTTGTCCGGTCGTCAGCCGCGTGCCAGGCAATCTCGAACTTGTCGAACACGGCGTCAACGGCCTGACCGTCGCCTTGGACGACGACGAAGCCTGGGCAACGACGCTGGCTCGCGTGCTGGAAGACGTCTCGCTTCGCCAGCGCCTGTCGCAAGCGGCGCGGCAGCGCGTGATCGAGCGCCACGATCTCGATCGCATCGCCCGCGACTATCTCGAGCTGTTCGCTGAATTGCTTTAAGCCGCCTGCCAGTCCGATTGCATGCGAGGTTTGCCGAGCGTGCGGGCAAACCTCGCGGATGCTTTGCGAGCAGGGCTTGAGCGCCTCGCTACGGCGAGATCGGCTCGGCGGCGCCGCCGCTGGCGAGCCGTTGTGCGTCGGCAATTCGTTGGGCCTCCAGCAAGCGCGTCTGGTACTCCTTGTGCGCCGCGCGCAGCCGACCTTCAGCCTTGGCTTCTTCGATCGACGCTTCGCTGCGCGCGATCTCGATTTCGATCTCCCGTTGCTTCCTGATTACGTTGGCTTGTGCGACCGTCTCGTGGTAGTCCGTGTCGGTGAATTCGATCAAGGCGATTTCCATCGGCGAGCGGTCTCCCATGCGTTTCCGGCAGAGTTGGACGATCTCTCGTTTGATCTCCGCCAGATCTTCGCCGACCTGGTCGGTCGCACGCTTCGATACGACCTCGTAGGCCGCAGGCACGACGACCGGCCTGACATACACGTCATAAAGCTGGGCGCCGCTGATCAATGCGCGGTCTCGGTTCGTCGCGCGAGCTTCGACGCGCAAGAAGATGGCGTCGCGGCTGGCCTCGTCGCTTTTGGGGCGAGCGACGATCACGAGCTCGCAGCGAAGGCTAAGATTGTCTGCGCACAGCACGTTGAGGCGTTCGGTATTTGCATGATCGCCGGCGGCGAGCAGGTACAGTTCATCGCGGCCCCAGCAGGCGACGTGGCCCGGCTCGGCGACGCCCTGGTTCCAGCCGGAGGCGGTCAAGACTTTTCCGACGTGTCCCTGCGGAATCTGTTCGCTGCAGCCCGTGCAAACGGCGGCTGCCAGCAAAGCCGGCCCGAAGACGAACCAGCGTTTCATGAGTGAATCTCCTGTATGCTGCTAACGTTCAGCGATTTGGTGGAACAGCCGCTCGCGCTGCCTGCTTTCGCGCACGCGGCGCAGGTCGTCTTCACGATGCCATTGCTCGTAGCGCTGCGCGGCCTGAGCGTCGGCGCGCCGTTGGAGCGCTACGCGCGAGGGAGGATCGAGCGGCTCGTAGGTCACCGTCCAAGCCGGCGCCGCTCGATCGATGCGCCGCTGCGGCTGATGGTTGAAGAATGCCACGGACGAAATCAACAGCATCACGGCGCCCAGCCCCGCTTGCAGCGCACGTTCGCCGTTGCGTTCGATGGCGGCGCGATAAGCGGCCAGGCCGATGGCGGCGGCGCCGGCTGCGCAAGCGCAGAGGGCCAGAATAACGACCGCTTCGACGGAATTCGGAACCAATCCGGGCATGGCACATTTCTCCCGGCGCACGCTTTCCGCGCCGCGGGTACAGCCTGAGCCGGCGCCCGGGGCGCTCTCGCCTTTGGCGCACGTACGAGCGGCGCCGGCGCGGAAACGACACGGGCAAACGCGGCCTTGCGGCGCGCGGATCAACCGCGCGGCCCAGGCCACCTGTCGGCAGCTAGATCATGGAAACCATGTGCGCCAAAAAAGACTTCCCAAGGACGCCGACGAGGTTAGCTGACGGGCTCGGGGCCAAGGAATTCCCCGTCCAAAGTGGATTAGCCCCCACGGTGGTTCCCCCGTTTCGCCGTTGCGGGCGAATTAGGCGTTGTGACGCGTTATTCGTCACACTTAGCGCGATCTTAACGTTCGGCGGTGCGGCGTCAACAATCGTTCGTCGTGAAATGCGGCGCCAAAGGCGCAACTATCGACGCTGTTTCAAGTTTCGCCGAGCGGAAAAAGCTCTGGTTTTTCCACTTCCGCGCCGCGACCGCCCGCGGCGCAGCCGCTACGGATGCGACCGTACCGCCAGGTTCTGCGTTGGCGGCTCGGTCTTCTTCGGCGCGAATCGCTACCGCCGCAGATTAGACGTGCCTTGAGGATCGGCAAGGCGGAGCGGACGTTTGGCGATGTTGATCGGGAGGTCCGCCTCCGAAGCGTCGGTCTGGCGCCCTTCCGCCGTTGAATTGCTGTCCGGAAGGGAACGAAGCGCCAGATTGATCAGGTCATCCCAGTGCAGGTTCCACACGCGAACGGAATGGTCGTCGCCGGCCGTCGCCAGCCATTTGCCGTCTCGACTGACGGCCAGAGTATCGACCGGGCCTTGCTGAGTCCGCAGCACGATGGGCGTCGTTCGCGCGGACAGACCGTTCATGCTCCAGAGACAGACGTTCTGATCGCTGCCGGCGGTCGCCAGCCAGCGGTTATCAGGGCTGAAGGCGACCGCCAGCACTGCTCCGCTATGTCCGTGCAAGGTAATCGCCGAAGCGGCGCAATCCTCGGCCGTCAGATCCCAAACGCACGCCAGCCCATCTTCGCCGACGGTCGCCAGGCAGCGGCCATCCGCACTGCCGGCCAGCGCGCGAATGGCGCCGGAGTGTCCGGCGAGCCGCAACGGCTGAACCTCAGCGGGATTCGCGGCTTGCAGATCCCACAGCCATGCCTCGCCCGCCTGGCCGTTCGAGCCGCCGCCGACCAGCCAACGGCCGTCGGAACTGAAGCTCAATTGCGTCAGGCGGCCGGCGTGCTTGTCCAGCAACACCGGCTGCGGCGCCGGTCCTTGCTCCGTCAGCCGGCTGAGCCGCGGCAGCCCGTCGTCGCCCAGGGCCGCCAGCCAGCGGTCGTCGCGGCTGACGGCGATCACCTGGATGCGCTCCCCATAATCTGGCAAGGCGCGAGACGCTTGCGTGGGCGCCGGGGCCGCCAGGTCCCAGACGCGAAGTTCGCTGTCTCCCTGGTCGTAACCGTTGCTGGCGGTGAACAGCCAGCGCGCGTTCGAGCTGATCGCCACGTTGGTGATGCGGCCATCATGGCCCCGCAATACCAGCGGCTCAGCCGCGGGATCGTCTTCGGCCAGGTTCCACAGGCAGACAGTCGAGTCGTAGCCGCCGGTCGCCAGCCAGCGGTCATCCGGGCTGAACACAACCGCGCTGACGCGGCCGTGGTGTCCTGCCAGCACGACCGGTTGCGCCGCCGGGTCGGCTGCTTTCAAATTCCACAATCGCGGGGTGTTGGCGACGCTGGCCGTGGCCAGCCAGCCGCTCTGCCGGCTGATGGCCATGGCGGTAATCTTCGCCGAGTGCCCTTCCAGGCGTCGCCCGTCGTCCGGGCCCAGGCGGTCGCGCAGGTACTGGGCGGCCGAAGCGATGGGGGCCTCGCCGTCGCGCTGCGCAAGGTGCAAGGCCTCGGCGGCCAGCAATAACCCGCGCTGGGGATGATCGCCGCGTATCAGTTGGCTGCGCGCGGCGAGTTGCTGCGCGATGGCGCGCCGCACTTCACGCTCCGCCTGTCGTCGCGCCTCTTCGGCCTCCAGCCTGGCGCGATCCGCCTTTTCGGCAGCCAGGCGAAATTCGTCGAGGCGGCGTTCGGATTGCCTGCGAGCAGACTGTTCCGACTTCCAGAGCGCCGTGCGATGCTCCAGCTCGCGTAGATCCGCGGTATGCGCGGTTTCCGCTTCCTGCTGCAGCTTATCCGCCTTTTCTCGGGCGAGAAGCGCCTGTGCGAGCTGCCGGTTGGTTTGCAGCCAGGCAGAGGTCGAGATCAGCGCCGCCGCCACGAGACCGACGGCGGCCGCGGCGCCGACGCCGCTCGCCAGCCAATGTCGCCGGGCGCAATTCCGCAGCCATTCGCCATCCGTGATCTGGCGAGGCTGGATCGGGGCGCCTTGCAGCCAGCGATCGAAAGGATCGGCTTGCGCCTCCGGTTCCGCATGTCCCTGGAGGCTATCCTCGGGTTCCGTATCCGCCTCGGGCTGCGGATCGCTGGGAGCAAAGGCCAGGCCGCACTCCGGACACGAAAGCCTGTCGGCTTCGGTCGCCGTTTCGAATTCCGCCTGGCACAACGGGCAGCTTGCCGTCATGACGGCAGGCGATTCGTCCGACTCAACATGCAGCTTGAGCATGCCCCTGGGGTTCATACGCCTGGCCTCTCCGAGTGAGAAATCATGCTGCGTCGCGCCTACCGGGGCTCTCCTCAAAGCCGCTTC
>DASZUP010000406.1:0-4286 GCA_035547635.1 Pirellulales bacterium | reverse complement strand
CAGGCGGCGGACAAACGCGGAGAAGGGGGGAGCGAGTATCGGCGCGGCAAGCGTGCTAGCGGTAAATCATCGCTCGACGGGGACGAGCCCCGTTGTGGCGGGACAAGACCGGCGTAACGCCGATTCGCCGAACGAGTGCGTTTTTGTCCATCTCAAGGCCAGACTTGGGATGCATGAGATGGATTCTGGGCGGGATGGTGAACTTGGGGCGTGGAAACTAGCGAAGCATTACCGGAAAGGCGGATACTTCAAGATGTCCCGATTTTACGTCGATAAGAAAGATTGTTCGCGTCATCAGATCTTTCCAGGCGTCGAGATTTTCACGACTTATGGCGATTCCGTCATGTTGTCGCTCGTGGAATTCGAGCCGCACGCCGTGGTGGAGGAACACAGCCATCCGCACGAGCAGATGGGCATGATGCTCGAGGGGGAGGCTGAGTTCATCATCGGAGGCGAGTCTCGCAAGGTGGGGCCCGGGATGATGTGGCGCATTCCCGGCGGAGTCAAACACAAGGTCATTGCCGGCGACAAGCCAGTGCGGGCCTTGGATGTGTTTTACCCGATACGAGAGGATTACCGGTGAAGCCGATTTCAGGGGGATGGGTTTCGGCCGCGGTGTTGCTCGCGGCCGCGACAGGGTGCGAAAGCCTACAGCCGCGTTCGGTGCAGATCGACGCCGCCTCGGGCCGCTATCAATCGGCGCAACTGACTTACGAGTTGGACACGGGCCGGTTGAGCCAGCCCGTCCAAACCGCTCGGATTGCTGCCCAGCAGGTCTCTTACCAGCAGCAGCCGAGCAATCCTCTGCCCGACCGGTCGCATGCTCGTCTTTCCGTGCAATACCCCCACCCCCGCGGCAAGGGCGGCTTCGCCTTGGCCGAAGTGGTCATCGAGGCGGACCAGGCGCCCGTCAAAAGCTCTTCGGGAACCGATAAGTCCGCACTGCAGCGCTTTGCCGCTTCAATCAGCGACGCCATGAATGACATTCTGCCGGGCATGCAATATGCCGAAGGCGTGCGCGAAGCCTGGGCGTTGGACGTCTCCAAGGAAGAGCTCGATCAACTGATCGGCCAATTGGCCAATAGCGGCTACTTCGCCTATGGGCCGGATACGACTCCGGGAGTCGAAGTCTTTACGCGGCTGGACGGCAGAGTCATTCGCAAGACCTGGCATCAGGTGCCGGCGCTAAACGACTTTATCGAACGCGTGCGGCACGAAGGGCAGTTGGTCTCGTACGTCCGGCCTGCTCATACAGATGCTCAACCGGCCGACGCCGCCGGCGGACGCAACGATAGCGTGGCGGCCTACGAACAACAGCAGCAGCGTCTCCAGCAACAGAGCGGGCCGCCGCCGCAGCCGTTCCCGACGAATCTCGAACTGGCCGCCCAGCAGAGGCAGCCTGGGCCGCAGGCATTCTCAGGTCCTGCCGCGGGGCAACAACCGCCGCCCTACATGTCGCAACGTCCGGCGGGCGCCATGCCGGCGGCCGGGGCGGTTCCGCCGCAGCACTACGGCGGCCCCACGCAGTCTTACGGCAGTCCGGGCCTGCCGCCCGCCAACGCGGCGCCGCAGCAATATGGCAATGGCGGTTCTGCGTACAATCCGGCGGCGCAGCAATACGCCCCCGGTCCCCAATACGCCCCCGGCGGGTCTCCGTACAACAATGCGAACTCGCCGCAGTACCAAGGTGCGACGGCGCCGCAATACAATAACCAGTACAACAACACGGCGCCCCCGGGTTACGCTCCGCAGAACGGTTCGCCGTCGGCCTACCCGGCGCCGGGGCAGTATCCTTCGCCGGGAGTGAACGCTCAGCCCGGAAATGTTCCCCAGGCGTATCCGCCGACTTCCCAATCGCCCGGCTACCCCCCGGCGGCCAATCCCCCATCTAACCCGGGACAAGGGCAACCGCCTGCACGGTCTTACCCGGGCGCCCCCGTCGGATATTTTCCGCGCTCTTGAGTCGGCGCCGGTTGGGCGCCCCTTCGGATCGGCCGCCGTTAAGCCTGGCGAGCCCGTGCCGGTTTAAAGATGACCGAAGCGAGGCCAGCCCCATTGCAGCCAGCGGCCGCGAGCGGGTTCGGGATTCGGGTAGAGATAGTCGGGCGGGCGCGTGGTATCGTCGCGAGCGCCGATCGGGATTTCATTGTAAGGATCAAACCGCTGAGCCTTCTGCCGCTGGTAGACGGGCGGGCCCGGCGCGAATAGCTTTTGCTGCACGGGCTGTTCGCCTGCGCAACCGACTGCGGTTGCAGCCAGCAACGCCGCGACCACAAGCAGCAGGAAATGTCGCACGGCTTGGTTCCTCACAATTCTCACTCGACGCGCCTGCATTCTAAGACAGGCTTCAAGGGGCAAGTGCGGCGACTTTGCGGCGAGTGGCCTCTATCGCCGACTGCTAGCACAAGCATCGTCGCGGCGCCGGCAGGCACTTCATGAAGACCGCTTGCGCCCGCCGTAAATTACTGTGCCTAAAAGGCTTTTGGCGCGGATCGAAGGCCTTTGCCGAAGGCGCCGGCTAGGAGAGTATTGGCTGAGGGCCCGAATAACGCGGTGGCGCGCCCGCAGAGGCGGCACGCGCCGTTTCAGCGGGACGATTTTGCGCGACTGTAGGAATCGTGACGGTCCACTTCCCGATTTGCGTCGCCGGAACTTCGGCAGGCCAGTAGGGTGGGCATTGCCCACCACTGGATCATGGTGGGCAATGCCCACCCTACAGCCCATGGTCCCCCTATCCCGAGAAGTTGACAGAGCACTACGGCAGATAGGCGTCGAGAACGACGGCCCGACCGGTCGTAGGAGCGACCAGAACGGGCCCCAATGCTGCAGGAATCAGCACCGTGGCGCCTTTGCCTAACGGGCGGTTGGCCGGGTCGCCGGCCACGGAGATTTCTCCGGAGAGAACGGCCAGAAAGTGACAGCGCTCGTCGCCGCCAGCCGGTTGCGGCTGATCGAACTGCCAGCGGTCGAGCACGAACTCATCGCAATCCACTAACCGGCTGACATGGGCGCGCTCCGTCGCCTGCGGCTGCTGGGGATGAGCGGGACCGTAGGCATAATCGATAGCTTCCAGAGCCTGTTCGAGATGCAATTGGCGCGGTTTGCCGTCGGCGCCGACGCGGTTCCAATCGTAAAGGCGATAGGTCACGTCGCTCGCCTGCTGGATTTCTGCAATCAGCAGTCCGGCGCCAATGGCGTGCACCACTCCCGCCGGCAGAAAGATGCAATCGCCAGGCTGGGGTTGAAACTGGTGCAAGCACAACTCGCACGTACCGCGCGCCAGTTCCCGCTCCAGGGCTGCGCGGTCAAAGCCCCGTTTCAGCCCCGCATAGATCAGGCTGCCCGGATCGGCATCCAGCACCACCCAGGCTTCGGTCTTGCCGAAATCGGGCGGATCGAGCCGTGCGGCTCGGTGGTTGTCCGGATGAACCTGTACGGAGAGGGTCTTCTGAGCGTCCAGAAACTTGAACAGCAGCGGAAAGCGAGGCTGGGGGGCGTGTCGGCCCAGCAGCGCTTTCCCATGGGTCGACATAAGTTCGCTCAGCGTGATGCCGGCCAACGGTCCCTCGGCGACGACGCTACGTTCCGCCTCGCGGTCGCAGATTTCCCAGCTTTCGGCGTAATCGCCTCCGTCGCCGATCAATTTGCCCAAGGCGCTGGCCAGCCGCCGACCTCCCCACAGATACCGCTTAAAAATGGGCTCGAATCTCAACGGGTACAAAGGCGGCATTTCCGGCGGCTCCGTCAACTTGGCAAGGGCCCTGCGATACGGTTGCGACCGGACGCCTTGCACCGACTGGTTTGGTTGCGCTAACCGCAGTCATCATCTCGATTTCGGGCGTTTTTGCAACTTCAGTAATCGGCGTCATTTCGGTTGCCGCTCTCCGGCGGCGGTGCTATGATCGCTGCTGGGGAGCCTGCCGATCTTGAGCCCGCCTTAGACGTCTTGTTCTTGCCGTTTGCCTTCCATGCCCGCCAAACGCGACGAAGATCTGTTTCAAGAAACCACCATGACCTTCGGGGAGCACCTCGAAGAGCTGAGGGTTGCGCTGTTCAAGGCGGTGATCGGGTTGGCGCTCGGGGTGATGCTGGGGCTGCCGCTCGGCAAGTGGGTGGTGGGCGTCATCGAGCACCCGCTGTCGAAGGCCTTGGGCACGTTTTACGAGAAGAAATCGGTCTCGGATTTCGAGGCGTGGGCGGCTGAACGCGCGGAGAAGAAAGAAGAAGTCTTCTACACCATCGAGGAAGTCGAACAACTGGTCAAGCGGGATCATATGGTCCTGGAG
>DASZUP010000405.1:0-2169 GCA_035547635.1 Pirellulales bacterium | reverse complement strand
GACGCAACTTGGGCGGATACATTCCGGCGCGAAACGCGAAAGCGTTGTCAACCCAGATGCCGCGCATCGAAGAATTCCCCGACTCGGTCGCCGGCAGCGACGAGCGCGAAGTCTCGACGACGATGGCCTTCACGAGGCATTTCGGCCGACTGTTGAAGCACAAGGAAATCGGCCGGTCCATCGTGCCCATCATCCCCGACGAGTCGCGCACTTTCGGCATGGACGCTCTCTTTCGGCAATTCGGCATCTATTCGCACGTCGGGCAATTGTACGAGCCTGCCGATTCCGAGCAGTTCATGTACTACCGCGAGGCGACCGACGGCCAGATTCTCGAAGAAGGGCTCACCGAGGCGGGCGCCATTTCCAGCTTTATTGCCGCCGGAACGGCTTACAGCACACACGGCCTGAACATGATTCCCTTCTTCGTGTTCTACTCGATGTTCGGCTTTCAACGCGTGGGCGATCTGATCTGGGCGGCCGCCGACATGCGCGCCAAGGGCTTTCTCATCGGCGCCACCGCCGGCCGGACGACGTTGATGGGCGAAGGCCTGCAACACGAAGACGGACACAGCCATCTGGCGGCGATGGCCTATCCGACCATCCGCTCGTACGATCCCGCGTATGCCTATGAAACTTCCGTAATTATTCTGGACGGCTTGCGGCGGATGTTCGAGGAAAACGAGGTCGCAATCTATTACCTCACGCTGCACAACGAGAATTACAAGATGCCGAGCATGCCCGAGGGCGTGCAGGAAGGGATCTTGCGAGGCATCTATCCGGTGGCGGACATCGACGCCGGAAGCGATCGTCCGCGGGTGCAATTGTTCGGCTCCGGAGCGATTCTTCGCGAAGCGCTGCGCGGGCAACAGTTGCTGGCCGACCGCTACGGAATATCGAGCCAGGTTTGGAGCGTCACCAGCTACACGCAACTCAGACGCGAGGCGCAACAGGCGGCCCACTGGAATTTGTTGCATCCCGGCGGGCCGCGCCGCAGTTGCTATCTCGAGCAAGTGCTGGCCGGACAGCAGGGCCCGTTCATCGCAGCCACCGATTTCCTCCGCGCCGTGGCGGAGCAAATTTCGCCCTGGGTTCCGGGCGGGCTCTTTGCATTGGGGACGGACGGACTGGGCCGCAGCGACACGCGCAAGCGGCTGCGCAGGCACTTCGAAGTCGACGCCGAGTTCATCGCGCTCGCCGCTTTGACGCAACTCGCCCAGCGCCGTCAGTTCGATAATTGCCGGCTATCGACGGCGATCGGAGAACTGGAAATCGACCCGGCCAAGCTCGACCCGCTGCTGGTCTGATCAATCTTGTCAGAATGAGCAAAGCTCGTACGATAGACGGTCCCCCGGAGGACAAAAACATGCACTACCTTTACGGCTCAAAGCGCGACGTGCTGCGCAAGCTCGTGGCGACGTTCGACGGCGAACAACAGTTGCTGGCGTACGTTCGCTGGGCAACGCTGTCGCAGCAAGGCGGCGCCTGCAAATTCGAGCAAGGAAGCTCGCTGGCGGGCTATCAAGGCTGGAGCCATTCGGCGGCGCCGCTGACTGATGAGGAGCCTCAGGCGGTCGAACACAATCCTTCGCCCAGCATGCTGTAAATGAGTCTCGCGAACGAACTCAAAAACTGGCCCCAGCGTCGTCCGCCGTCTCGTCATAGCGCGCCAAGTCGCCTTAACGCTTTCTACGGCGCCACCGTCGGCAAAAAGCTTGTGATGGCGGTCTCGGGCGTCGTGCTGCTGGTGTTCGTCATCGGCCACTTGGCGGGCAATCTGCAAATCTTCTTAGGCGCCGACAAGTTCAACGAATATGCCGCGCTGCTCCGCCGCATGCCCGAGCTATTATGGCTGGCCCGGGCGGGGCTCTTGGTCGCCCTGGTGGCGCACGTGGTCGCCTCGGTTCAGCTCGTGTTCGTCAACCGCCGGGCAAGACCGGTCCGCTACGCAGTCAAACGCGACATCGAGACGAACTACGCCGCCCGCACGATGGTGATCAGCGGGCCGCTCATCTTGCTGTATGTGCTTTATCATCTGGCGATGTTCACGTTTCTCGTGACCGGTCCCGGGTACAGCCATACCGACGTCTACCGCAACGTCGTCTCAGCGTTTCAGTCGCCGGCGATTTCAGGGATCTATATCGTCGCCATGCTCCTGCTTGGCCTGCACCT
>DASZUP010000404.1:0-1839 GCA_035547635.1 Pirellulales bacterium | reverse complement strand
CAGTCGGCTGCCGAGTGCGTTAAAATCGCCCGACGAGGGATTCGGCAGAGCGTTTTCCCCTGGTCGATCGCAACCGCGGTCATCCAGGGCCGGCCCCACAGTTGTCAGAGGGGGCCGGGCAGGAATCGAACCTACTTAGCCATGGACTCCGCACCGGCAGTCGGGCGATGCTGTGTCGTGTAACACGTTCCTGACGAGGGATTGGTCAGAGATTTCTTGCGCGTCTACCGTTCCACCACAGCGCCGCAATAGGTGCGCTGGCGGGAGTCGAACCCGCACGATCTTGCGATCACAAGTTTCATGGACTCCGACGAGCAGTCAGGAACCTATTCTCGAAAGACCGACGAGGTGGCGATAAGAGTTCTACGGGGCTCTACCATTGAGCTACGGCGCGTCGTGAATCAATTGCGCCAGCGGGACTCGAACCCGCAACCTCCGGGTTATGACCATGTACTCCCATCAGCAGTCGGTCCCAATTCTCCACTGGCGATCTCTTTGTAGCGGAACCTGTGAAGGTTCCGAGAAGCGCCCTCGCGCCCAACCGCCCTGGCATTTTCAGAATCGTGCGCAGCCGCCCGGAATTCTCACGAATTCCCCTACGACGTTGTGCTGCGGAACATCCCATCGAAAAAATCGCCCCTGGAGCCCGAAGGCGCCCAGGGGCGTTCACGCTTGGCCGACGCTTACAGGTCAATCTCTTCGACCTCGGCCACGAACCGGCCCGCGTCGCCCGCGAGGAACGACGCTGCGACGGCGAACACGGCGTCGCTGAAGCCGCCGACGTTCAAAACGTCGCCGCGGTCCGGGGCCTGAGTCGTCGCGTAAGGCTGCAGGTCGATGCAAACCAGCTTCGGACCGGTCATCCCGGCGCCTTGCAGCCGCAACTGGTTCTTGACGAACTGCCGCCACTCGTGCAACACGCCCGTGGCGCCGCCCGGGCCGACGGCAAAGGGGCGTCCGCCGCAGACCCAGCTCTCCGTGTCGCTCACCAGCACGACGCCCGCGAACTTCCGCTCGCAGTACTTCGTGTTGGCTTCGCGCAGAGGCAGCGAGCAATCGGTTCCGCCGCCGCCGTACTTCGCCAGCCGCTCGGCCAGGCTCAGGATCGTATCCTGGGGATCGAGCTTCGCCTGGTAGGCTCGGGTGTCGAACGGCACGATGACGCTCTCCGGGTTGCGGCGGAGGATCGCCGCGGCAAACAAAGCCGCCACGTCCACGCAGCGCATCTTGGTCGTCGCGCCGCGGCCGCGATGGCCCGTCGCCGGGCTCTGCATCGAGCCCGACGTATCGAGACCGATCACAACCGGCCCCGGCAGCTCCGGCACGTTGCCGCAAGCAATCTCCGCAGCCTGATGCAAGGCCGCCTTGATCTTCTGCGGCACGTCGTCGCCGGCGTTCAGGTAAGCCGCCAGGTACTGGTACGGGAACTGGCGCGAGCGGCGGATTTCGTCGCCGTCCGCGATGCGGCTTGCCACGTACTCCGCCATTTCGCCGTCCGCGAAAACCCCGTGACGCGCGAGCGTATTGAGGTTCATCCGCAGCGCCTGGGGGCCCATTTGCCGGGCGATCGCCTTCCAGACGAGCGGTCCGCGAGCCGCGTCGGCCAGCAAGTCCCAGCGAACGTTCAGCCGCGCCGCGATTTCGGCCTGCCGCTCCGGCGTTTCCGCCTGGCGGTAAGCCGCCAGCCGCGCCACTTCATCGGGCAAGTCGGCCTCGCTGGCCGGCGCCCACTTCTCGACCGGCTTATCGGTCAGCCAGCCGAACAGCGAGCGGCGCTGGTTGTCCTTCGGCGTCGGCCGCGCCAGGCGCAGCACGTCGCGCAGGCTCGGATCGGCGCCG
>DASZUP010000403.1:0-21406 GCA_035547635.1 Pirellulales bacterium | reverse complement strand
GGCTGGCCAAAGACCTTGAGGAAGTAGTTGTTCACGTCGGGGCTGGGCAACTGCGTGGCCCGCGTCCCGGCCGGCAAGCCGGCGTATTTCTCCGGCACGGCGGTCACCTGGCAGATGGCGTCGAGCAATTGCTCGGCGCTCAGCAGCCGCGTGCGGGCGTGCGAGAAATACTTTACGTCGCTCTTGTTGAACTCGTTCTTGCGAGAACTCAACTGGTAAGTGCGGCTGTTGAGGATCGTGCGGATCACGTGCTTGCGGTCGTACTTGTGAGAGACGAAATCCTTGGCCAGCGCGTCGAGCAAGGCTTCGCTCGAAGGCGGGTTCGAATCGCGGAAGTCGTCGACCGGTTCGACGATGCCGCGGCCGAGCAGGTGGCCCCAAATGCGGTTCACCTCGACCTTGGCGAAGAACGGGTTGTCGGGCTTCACCAGCCAGTCGGCGAACGCATCGCGGCGATCGTCCTCGCCCGGCAATTCGGCGTCGCCGGTCAGCGGCAGCCACGGCTTCATCTGCTGGCCGGTGCGCGGCTGAGTCACTTCGCCCGCGCGGGCCACCCAGATCACCATCTCGTCGGGGTCGGCGCTCTTCTTGCGCTGCACGCGATTGAAGAACGCTCCGATGCCGTAGTAGTTGTCTTGCGTCCAGCGCTCGAACGGATGGTTATGGCATTTGGCGCACTGGATGCGGATGCCAAGGAACAACTGCGAGGTCGTTTCGGTGCAGTCGTTCGTATCGGTCGCGGTGCGGAAGAAATTCGCCGGCGGGTTCTCGAAGGTGCTGCCGCTGGCCGTGAGCAGCTCGCGGGCGAACTGGTCGTACGGCATGTTGGTCTGCAACGCATGGACGATCCAGCGATAGAACTTCGGCACGCCGCTGGCCGTGACCTTGTTGTTGCGCAGCCGCAGCAAGTCGCTCCATTTCAGCGCCCAGAAGTCGGCATATTCGGGCCGCTCCAGCAGCGTATCGATCAGCTTCGCCCGCTTTTGCGGATCCTGGTCGGAGAGGAACGTCTGGACTTCAGCCACTTTCGGCAGCTCGCCGATGACGTCAAGGTAAACGCGGCGGATGAACTCCTCATCCGTGCAGAGATCCGAAGGCAGGATCTGCAATTGCTGCAGCTTCTCGAAGGCGAACTTGTCGACGAAGTTCTGCTGTGGAGGATTGTTCCACTGGAAACCGGGGATTTCCTTGAGGAACATCATGTAGGCCGTTTCGATCTTCTCCAGGTAACGCACCAGGATCGCCGCTTCGCCCCGGTCCTGACCGACGACCAGGCCGTTTTCATCGACCGTGGCTACTGCTTCATCCGAGCTGGAGAACGACGCCACCGAGGTGATGTCTCGCACCGTGCCGTCGGAAAAGTGAGCCAGCACGATCATCTGCTGCGTATGCGCCGGGCGATGCAGGATCCGCTGCCGCGGATAAATCTCCACCTTGACGCAGGTAGGGGCGTCGGCCGGATCGGTTTGACAGCCCTGAGCGATCCAGTCTCGCAGAATCGCATAGCTCGGATCGCTGGTGCGGATCCGGCGTCCGCCGCCGTGCGCCACTTCCATTAGCGGCTTCTGCAGCAGCAGGCTCGTCTCGGGTTCGTAAACGTTCGTGCGGCGATTGTACGACTCGCGGACCAAGGTCAACGTATCGACGACCGGATCGTAGGCCCGCAACGAGAGCCGAAACCCTCCTTTGCCGCTCGGCGAACCGTGGCAAGCGCCTTGGTTGCAGCCTTGCTTGGACAGCGCCACCAGCGTGCCGTAGTTGAAGCTGACGCGCTCGGGCGTTTCCTGGCCGGAGACTTCCGCGAGCACTTTGACTTCTTTGCCGCCGACGCGGACCACAATCTCCGCCTTGCCGTTGGCAACCGGCCGGGCGATGCCGCCGGCCAACTTCACCACTTGTTCGTTGGTCGAAATAATCTCCGCGGCGCGGGTCAGGTCCTGAACGCCGCCGCCCGGATAGTAGCCGGTCACCGCCAGGTGCATTTCAGCGCGGGTCGAACCGAGCTTGAACTGGGCCGGGAAGACTTCGATCCGTTCAGGCGCGCCGACGCTAATCGGCTCCAGCTTCTGTTCATCGTCCGCTCGTGCGAGCGACCAGCCGCTGAGTACGACCAGCAGCGAAAGGCCGCCGGCCGCAATGCGCCGAGAGAACCGGTCCACGCGGACGCATTGCCAGGTGCTGAACGGATGCATTGCTCCTCCCTTACTTTTTTTGAGCTTGCTCGCGGTTTATGCGCTGTATCGTGCAGTCGTAGTCCTTGCCCGCGGGCGAAGCGCAGGCCTCGCCCTTCCGCCTTAATACTGTTCTTACGGCATGGCCACTTGGAGCGTCGCTGGTCCGCTCTCGGCGACGGCCGTCTTTTCCTTGACCTTGAACGCGGCGACCGCCGTAATGTCGGTCGTGCTCAGCGGCGCGTCGGCCGCCGCCGTCAGGTCGATCTGCACCTCGTTCTGTCCGTCGGGAATCGTGATTTCCGCCGGGGCGCTGACGCCGACCGGCAAGTTCTTCAATTTCAGGCTGATGGCGCCGCCGATGCCGGGCGCCCGGGCGACGGAAAGCTTGAGCTTTTGCGCCGCGCCGCGTTTGACCGGCCCGGCCGCAGCGGCGGTCACCTCAATCGGTTTGACCACCCGCAGCACGGCATTGCCGAGCACGACCTGCTTGGGCTGATTCTGGAACGTCGCCGAGCCGACCACGCGGAACGTATAGTCGCCTTCGGCCAGCGAGCCGGGACCGGCCAGCGCGATATCGGCTTCCGCCTTTCCTTTGGCAATCGGCGCCACGGTCGCCGTCACTCCCGCCGGCAAGCCCTCAAGGGCCAGCGTAATCGCGTCGCCGAAGCCGTTGGACTTCGTGGCTTTGACTTTCAGCGTGGCGGCGCCTGCGAGCTGCGGATACAAGACGGGCGCCGGCTCGACGGCCAACTGGAAGAAGTCGGCGAACACCGGTCCGATCCCCAACGCTATTGATCCGTCGAGCACCGCAGGCGGGTAGGCGAGATTGCTAAACAGCTTCCGCAGATTCGCCAGCGTGTCGGCCTTGGCTTGGAACTCCGTCTCGCCGATCTTCGCCTTACCGACGATTTCAATCAGGTGCAACTGACCCGACTCCAGCGACGGCGGGACCGTAACGCTGATGGTCGTATCGTTCTTGTTTTCGGCAATCACGTTGCCGGTTACCTGGCAGCCTTCAACGCCGGCCACAGAGAGCGTGATCGGCCCCTTATAGTCGCGCCGCACCGCAGTGACCTTGGTCGTGAACACGCCTCCCTTGGGAACGTCGAATTTATCGGCGTCGACGGAGAGGTCAAAGCCGGGCTGATAAGGCGCCACTTCGACGCGATAGGCAAATTCCGGTCCACCGCGCTGCAGCAGATCTTCGACCATCAGCCGGTAGACGCCATCGGCCGGAAAGGTGTAATTGATGGCCCCTTCTTCGCCGCCGGCGTCCTCCGCTTCAGCGACGACGCCGCCTTTGTCGTTGTAGAGACGCATGAACAGGTCGCTGGGCGAGCCGAGGCTGCGAGCGCGGCCGGAGTACACGAATCGCTGCCCTTTCTTGCCTTGGATCTCGAAATAGTCGCGATCCTTGGGCGTTTCAAAGCGGCCGTTGATGGCATAGGGAAGGACCACAGCGGTCGCCGTTTCCGGCGCGTCGTTCGGCTCCAACTCAACCTGTTCCGTCTGACCGGAGGCGATCAACGTCAGCGACGCCGAGCCTTGTCCATTGGGGAATTTGGCGGACAGCAACGTGCGGTTGGCCGCTACATTGGCCGGCACGGCCGTGTTGATCGGCGCCACGCCGCTGGCATCGGGCCCCAGCGCGAGAAGTTTAGGCGTCGAGCCTTTCTGACCGGCCATCGGATACGGGGTGCTGACCAGCGGGAAGTCGCCGACGCGGATCCGGTAGCGATGATTGCCGCCGCCTTGATAGCGAATGTCCCGAATCTCGAGAAAGTAGTCGCCGGCTTCGGCAAAGCGGTGGGCAAAGCGGCCGTCGGAGCCGAGGCCCGCTTCGTCGTCGCTGTACGCCAACTCGCGCCCCGAAGCATCCAACAGACGAATCACCGCATCCAGGGGCGAACCCAACCGCCGAGCCACGACTTCCACGCTGACGCGCTGCCCGGCGACGACGTTCAGCTTGTAATAGTCAAAGCTTTCAGCTTCGCACGCGCCGTCAACAGCGATCGGAAAGGGCAGCGGCTGGGCCGTCTCGATGGTTTTATTGGCACCGTTATCCGCCACGCTCGGCAGATCGTCGACCATCAGCAGCCGGGCGCTGGAAACGCCTTTGCCGGTGGCGAGCCGATAGGCATACACGCCGACGGGCGTTTCGGCGGGGACGGTGAAACGATAGACGACCTGATCGGCTTTCGTACCGTTGCCTTCGATGCCTGGGGCGAGCTCGATCTTGGCGCCCGGCAAACTGCTCCAAAAGCCGCTAGGCCCGGCCAGGTTGCCGCCGTGGAGCGTGATGTCGGTCGGCTGGCCTGGATTCGCCGCGGCAGGCAGGGCGTAATTCACGGCCGGGGGTTGAGCGAGAACCTGGGCGGCTGGCAGCAGCGCTGCCATCGCCAAAGTTGCCGCGATGAATCGCTTCATGGCAGCGTGGTCCTTTTTTCTCGGCGTAAGGCGGGGGCCGGGGATGTTGAGCGACTCGCGGAACGTCGTTGGGCAGGTAGCGCTAGCGGAGTTCGAACCGGCGACCGTTGGGCCGCTCCAGCTCGCTCCGGTTTGCGCCCGTCGTGGGTGGGCGATCCGCCAGCCAGAGCGCCAGTTTGCCCGCCATCCGGTCAGACCAGCGCCCAGCTTTCCCTGACATTAAACCAGCGCACAACCCATTGCAAACAAAGTTGTCGAAAAATACTTGCTGCGTCAGCGATTGCCGCTCGCTGCGCGGCGACACGCCTCGACGCATCTGCGTTGTTTGATGGATTATCATATCGCCCCGCGGCCATTGCACTACCTTGTGTGCGGCAGTTTCAGGAAATGCACCTTGGCCGGTCGTCGCCTGGCGACATGCCACAGCTGCGAATCGCTCTACGATCATCTCGCGGCCACTGCTCGCGCCGGCCCGCGGCACAGCGGCCATGCCGACTCGTCCGCCGAACCCCCGCCAATGGGCGCCTAAAACCTTAGCAAGTCTTAGCGCATTGTAAGAACTAATCATTTCGCAACCGCGCCCGGCGTCGACCGAATTCGAAGCCATCGAATGGGTTGGAGCTGTTCGAGTTGCAGGAAGCATGGTTTCAGATCGCTCGTACCGCCGACGGAGTCGGATCGCTATGCGACGGAAGGCGACCTCGCGCCTTTGTCGGAAAATTCGTCTAACGAGCAACATAATCATCTAATGTGCTCCTCGATCGGTCCTTGCCACGTTCGATAAATGTCCGGCTCAAAGAAAGCCGCCTTCGATGAGAGGCCTTGCCGCCGAGTTTAGCATCGCGCTGGCTTGCCGCGTGAACGACTCGGAAAGGTGATAGGGGCGGGGATCGAGCGTCGTCTTTTGCTCTGCAAACGAGCGTGCTTTCGCGGGAGCGAAAGCCGACAAAGACTGGATCGCTTGTCCAAGCAGCCTCGCCGGTCCTTAAGGCCCGGGCCCTCAGCCTAAAGAAAAGGGCAGGCCAAGACTAACAGGCGGTTCCGTCCCTGGTTCGCCGGTCCCCTCACGCGGGAGCGTGAGGCCTACGATACGCTCAGCTTCGCGTCTCGCCCGGCGTTTCTCGAGAGTTTGTCTTGGGCCGTACAGTAGGCATCACGCTCCCGCGTGATGCAAGCGTCTGACAAGACTCCCAGCGAACAGCGTCATCTGGACCGACGTCGTTCTCAGCCCGTCGAAAAAAACTGCCCCTTCATGTCACGCTCTCGCCGGTTCGTTCGTCTTGGTTGTCGTTCGGCACTGAATCGGCACGACAAGGACTGGATTTGAGGAGCGAGAGCGATGACGCAAGATCAACGTGAGACCGAGACGGTAGTTGTCGGCGCGGGTGCGGCCGGCTTGACGGCGGCCGCCTGCCTGGTACGCGCAGGGCGAAAAGTGACGGTGCTGGAAAAATCACGCGTTTGCGGCGGCCGGGCGCGGACCCGCAATCAGGACGGCTTTCAGTTCAACGTCGGCCCGCATGCACTCTATTTGAATGGTGCGGGGCGGCAGATTCTGGCCGAGTTGCAGATTCCCGTCCAAGGCAGTCCGCCGCCGCACGGCCATGCCTTGCGCGGCGAAAAACTCTATCCCCTGCCGCGAACCGCCGCCGGCCTCTGGCGCAGCAGCCTGTTTTCGCTTGCCGGGAAGTGGGCGGTCACGCGGTTCCTGGCTTCGTTGAGCAAGGTCTCGACGCGCGAGTTGCAAGCGGTCGGTTTCGCCGACTGGCTCGCCGCGCACGTGCGCAATGAGCAGGCCCAACAATTCCTGGCGGCGACGTTCCGCCTGGCGACCTACACCGCCGACTTGGAGCGTTTGTCGGCCGGCGCCGCACTCGAGCAGTTCAAGATGGGAACAGCCGGAGTGCTTTACCTTGACGGGGGCTGGCAAACCTTGATCGACGGATTGCAGAGCTTTGTGCAATCGCGCGGCGGCCAAGTGCAGACGGCGCGCAGCGCCGCCGCCATCGAACGCGACGGCGAGGCAATTCAGATCCGGCTGGCTGACGGCGGGCGAATCGTTTGCCGCAACGTCGTGCTGGCGGCCGATCCGCAGACGGTGAAGGAGCTGTTGCCCGAAGCAGCGTCCTGCCTATCATCCGGAACCGAACGGCCCGTGCTGGCCGCTTGCCTCGACGTCGCCCTCAGTCGTCTGCCGGAGCCAGGGCGGCTGTTCGCACTCGGCATCGATCAGCCGCTTTATTTCAGCGTTCACTCGGCGGTGGCCCGGTTGGCGCCGCGAGACGCGGCGGTCATCCACGTGATGAAGTACTTGAGCCAGCCGGCGGACAATTCCGGGATCATCGAGCGGGAGTTAGAATTGCTGCTGGATCGGCTCCAGCCGGGCTGGCGAGAGTTCGTCGTTCAGCGGCGTTTTCTGCCGAGCCTGACCGTCGCTCATCGTACGGTCACGGCGGAGTGTGGCGGGCTGGGCGGCCGACCCGGGCCGGAGCTGCCGGGGATCGAAGGCGTTTATCTGGCGGGCGACTGGATCGGGCCGGTAGGCATGTTGGCCGACGCCAGTTTCGCCAGCGGCCGAGCCGCCGCGGAATGTATCGTCAATCAAGACCGCTCCCGACGAACTCGGTCGGCGGCAAGTTTCCGCACGGCGCAAAGCGCATGACAACGCAAGCACAAACTGCAGCCGACGCAATCTTTGAACAGCACCGCGAGTTGCTGTTCGGCCTTGCCTATCGCATGCTTGGCAGCGTGGCCGACGCCGAGGACGTGGTGCAAGACGCCTACTTGCGCTGGCGAACGGCCGACGTCGCTCAGATCGAATCGCCCAAGGCCTACCTGACGACCGCCGCCACGCGGCTGGCGATCGATCGGTTGCGCCTGCTGAGGCGCCGGCGCGAAGCATATCTCGGCCCGTGGCTGCCGGAGCCGCTCGTTACGGAAGACTCGCCGGCGGTTTCGCGCACGGAGTTGGCCGAATCGCTCTCGCTGGCATTCCTGGTCATGCTGGAAAGCTTGCAGCCGGTCGAACGGGCCGTGTTCCTGCTGCACGAAGCCTTTCAGTACGGCCACGACGAGATCGCGCCGATCGTCGAAAAGAGCCCGGAGAATTGCCGGCAGATTCTGTCGCGGGCGCGCAAGCAGCTCAGCCAGGGCGCGCCGCGGTTTGAACCGCAACCGGATCGGCAGCAGGCCTTGCTCGAACAGTTCCTGGCCACGTGCCAGTCGGGCGACTTGCCGGCGCTGGTCGGCATGCTGACCGAGGACGTCGTGTTCTACAGCGACGGCGGCGGCAAGGCCTCGGCGGCCCGCGTGCCGATTTGCGGCGCCGACAAGGTGGCCCGCTTGCTGCGCGGACTGGCACGCAAGTCGAGCCCGGCAGTCGCCGCACAATTTATGAAAGTCAACGGTCAGCTCGCCTTGGTCCGCAGCGAAGACGGCCGCACTCGCGACGTCACGATCCTCGAGACCGCCGGCGACGGCCGCATCTGCGCAATCCGCGTGATTCGCAACCCGGACAAGTTGCGGCGCATTCCGCCGCGGGAGCGATCCTGAGCCCGTCGTGATCGAGCAGCAGCGAGGTACAAGCCAGGCCAGAAGTCATGCGTCTCAAAAATAGTGATGGAAAGCTTGAATGGCGCCCGTTTCCGCCGTATCGTGCTGGCAAACAACAGGAGGGCGCCAAGCGATGCATGCTTCAGCGGAACTCAGTCGCCGGCGGTTGTTGCACTCGGGCGCGGTCGCTTTAGCCGGCCTGCCGCTCGTTGCGCAGGCGATGCCGACGGAACCCAACGGCCGCCGCGTGCGAGCCAAAGCCTGTATCCTGCTGTACATGGACGGCGGGCCGAGCCATCTCGACACCTGGGACCTTAAGCCCGAAGCGCCGGCGGAAATTCGCGGGCCGTTTCAACCGATCGCCACCTCCGTGCCGGGCCTGCAAGTTTGCGAACACTTGCCGCTGGTCGCCCGCCAGATGCACCATCTGGTGCAGATCCGCAGCGTCTGCCATGCCCAGGCGGTACACGATCCGGCCGTCTATCAAATGCTCACCGGCGTCAAGCACGTCAGTTCCGCCGGCGGTCTGCAGGTGGAGGCCACCGACTTTCCGCAAATGGGAACCGCGCTGGGCCGCGTCGATCGGCGTCCGGCGGCCATGCCCAAGGTGATTGAACTGCCCGAAACGATGAAGATGGAAGCCCGCGTGCTGCCCGGCCAGAACGCCGGCTTCCTGGGCGGCTCGTTCGATCCATTCCGCGTCGAGATCACGCGCGAGGCGGAGGTCGTCAAGCCGTCGCTCGGCTTGCGGGCCGATATCTCGCCCGACCGGTTCGAACGCTTCGGCGCCCTCGTGCGCCGCTACAACCGTGAGTTGGCCCGCTTGCAGCGCACGGCCGATACGGAGTTGTTCGACGAATACCAGCAACAGGCGCTGAGACTGCTGGACCGGCCCCGCGTGCAAGCGGCGTTCGACATCGAGCGCGAACCGGACGAAATGCGCCGGCGTTATGGCCTCACGCGCCACGGCCAGTCGGCGTTGCTGGCCCGGCGGTTGGTGGAGGCGGGCGCCCGCTTCGTCACGGTCTATTGGGGACGCGAGCCGCAGGATTGGGCCGATGGCCGCGGCGAGCGAATGGCGAACAATCCTTGGGACACGCACCGCAACCATTTCCCCCTGGTGAAAGACAGCCTGCTGCCGCGCGCCGACCGGGCCTTGGCGGCGCTGGTCGGCGATCTTCACGAACGAGGGTTGCTCGACGAGACGCTGGTCGTCTGGATGGGAGATTTCGGCCGTACGCCGAAGATCGACAAGAAGTACGCCAGCCGCGACCACTGGCCGCACGCTTTCACGGTGCTCTTCGCCGGGGCCGGCCTGCCGGGCGGAACGGTCTACGGACGCACCGATCGCCATGCCGCGCACGTCGAAGAATCCCCGGTCAGTCCGGCCGACTTGACGGCCACCATCTTCGATTGCCTGGGGGCCGACCCGGGCAGCCAGATTGCCGACGCTCGCGGAACGGCGCGGCCGATTTCCACCGGCCGTATCTTGCAACCGTTGTGGAGCGGCGCAGCAGGCTGAATGCCGCTCCGTAAGCCACGCGCGCGGGCGCGGAGACGACGCATCTCCGGCGCGGGAAGCTAATTCCCGCGCCGGTTTCAAGCGTTAAAACAGGGACGGCCTATTGGGCGATGCCGCCTTCGCCGCCGTCCTTCGAGCCCATGGCGCCCCACACGCCGTAAGGACTCGGGCCGGTCGTCACAGTGCCCAGGCCGACGTTGCCGGTGTTGATGGCGTCATTGATGAAGCGCACGGAGCCGTCGACCATCACGCCATTGACTCCGCCCGGATGGTTGCTGCTCGGCGCGTAGACGCCGGACGGACTGTCGGCCGCCGTGTTGCCGTCGATCACGCACGACGGACCGTTCGGCGGCAAGACCGTCGTGAACGCGACGCGTTCCGCCTGGCCGTCCGTCCACAGCGTGCCAAACCGCCCCTTCACTAGCGAGGGGTTTGTGTAGTAAAGGCCGGAGACCGTCGCCAGGCAACTGCCGGGATTGGTGATGATGCCGGACATGGCGGTAACCGTTCCCTGCTTGACCATCGCCGGGGTCATTTTGCCGATGTCGAAGTTCGCGCGCGCCCGCTCGCTCATCGCGATGGTGTTGCTCGTGCCGTCCGTGACCTGGGAGATTTTGACGGTTACGGACTGCGCGAACATGCCGCGGTTGCTCGTGGCCCAGCAGTTATTGCTGACCGTGTCGCCCAAGCTGAAGGCATAGTTGGTCTCGCCCACGGAGCCGGCGCTGGGAGCGAGCCGAATATCCGAGGGACACAGCAGACTTGGAACCTGGACGTTCCAGTTCGTCCAGCTCGACCAGGCGGCCGGTCCGAATGGCTGGCTGCCGTTGCCCCCGGCGCGAATCTGATCGTAAAGCGCGCCCTGCTCCATGAACGGCAGCAACGCAATGAAGCCGCTGCCGCGGCCATAATTGGTCGCGGGCGTCGACGGATAAGACGACGTCGTTCCGCCCTTCATCGGCGGAAAGCTGTTATTGACGTCGTGGTAGTTCTGCAGCGCCACGCCCAATTGTTTGAGGTTATTGACGCATTGCGATCGCCGCGCCGCCTCGCGGGCCGCCTGTACGGCAGGCAGCAACAGGGCGATCAAGATGCCGATGATCGCGATCACGACGAGCAATTCGACCAGCGTGAAGCCTCTCGCAGACTTTGCTGGTTCGGGACGCATCGGATCCGCCGGCAGGCGCCTCCGGACGGCTCCCCCGGCCGCAGGAAGCTCGCCACGCTCCGTTCCGTTCACTCCGCCTTTGCACATGCAAGCACCACCTTCTCTTCAGTTTCAAAAGACAATATCGCAAAAGCTCGAAAGCCAAGATCGCGAGACGGCAAAGCCGGCCGTCAGGCCGGCCGTAGAATCTTCGAGCAGTTTGCCGTCGCGTGGGCGGGACCGTTGGCGGCCGCGTCGGCGAGACTGCGTCAGCATAGCGCCCCGGATGACCCCCGAATCCCCCGTTCCTTCCACAGAACCGGAACTTTCAATACATATAATATATTTAACGCAATTTCATCGACAATCCCTTAATCAGCAGGGTTCCCCCAAAAAGCGCTCGCAGCCCCACAAGAGCCGCCTGTTTCCATCAAGGGAGCCGCCCCCCGGCGAGTATTGCTCGGACTTCTCGCGGATCGGCCAGTTAGCAAACGTTATGCCCAAAAAGGCGGGGATGGCTGCTGCGGGCAATTTCGCGGGCAGGCGCCGCCGGAGCCTTGCGAATGGCCGTCGAGTCGCCAAGCGTTCCGAACAAGGGCGCCCCGGTTACGTGGTGCAAGACTGCGCGGGTTCGCACAGCGAGCGCGTCCCCCTGGCACGCTCCCCCAAACCCGAGGCCGCTTTTGGCTCGTTCCGGCTGCTTCCGCCTTTGGCGCCCAAGATGCTCTCCTCACGTTTTGCTCGGTTGCAAGACCGTATCTCCGACGGATGAAACATTACAGCCGTTAAATAACGACCCTCGAGCGCAGCAGCGGCGCAGCGTGGCAGAGCATAAGGCAGGAGTCCTTGGATCGCAGGGCTCGGGAAGGCGAGCCGCGCGCCGCTTGCATGAGCTACCTTAACTCGTGGCCTCGTCGCAGGCGCGACGAACGTCCGAGAGCCTCGCAGGGGAGGAAATCCGTGATGCACGCTTGCTATCTATCCATCAGCCTCGCCGGCGTTTTGATGCTGGCGAACGTTTCCGCATGGGCGCAAGTCGACACCAGTGAAGGGGGCGGGACCTCGAACGAGCGGTTGCAGATGCTCGACGACCTGCTCGGACGCGTACGGGCGCTGGAGGACCAGCAGGTTCGCAGGGCTCGAAGCGACGCCAACGCGATCAAGGACGAAATTCGCGAAGTCGAATGGATCGAGGGCAACCGCCGAAAACTGCTCGAGTTGCAAGCCCGCATTCAAAAGCTGGAAGGACGCGTGGACGCGATCGTTGGCAACGACGCCCAAGCCAGCCAGACTCCGTCGAATCAGTCTTCGTCGGGCAAGGCGCCGGCGCAAGGCGGTAAGCCGGACGACGTCAAGCAAAGCGGCGGCAAGCGAGCGCCCGCGCCGGCAACGCGTCCGCCGCAGGCGACTGCCGCGGCGACGGGCGAGCCATGGCGTTTCCGGCAATACCACGGCCGTTGGTGGTATTGGCTCCCCAGCGGAGAGTGGACTTACTGGACGGGCAAAGGCTGGGCGCCTTCGGTTGTTTCCAACGCGGCGCCCTGATCGTGCGGCGATCGGGGGCGGGGCGAACGGACGCTACCGCCGATACAGGATCGTCGTCTGGGGCAAGGCCTCGCGCAGCAGTTGCACGCCGTCCTGAGTGACGAGGGTTCCGTCAAGAATCAGCATCTGCAGTCCCGTCAGGCCCTTGAGCCGCTGCAAACCGGCGTCGGTTACGCTTGTGCCTGAAAGATCGAGCACTTCAACGTCAGCCAGCCCCTCCAAGTGTACCAGTTCGGCGTCGCCGATCTGGCTGCCGCTCAAATTCACGTACGACACGAAAACGCTTTCCAAGGGCGAATCAAAGTTGTGACGCAGATCGCTTCAAAATGGAACCAGGATGCCCAGCGAGGCGACATGGGCCTGGGCCTGCAGAGTGCTGTTGGTGAAGTCGCCGCCGGCCAAGGCGCTCTGGCCGACATGCCGCACGGGGCTGAACATAAACTGATAAGACGCATTCAACAAGGCCCCGCTGGTTAAACGCCGGCTGTAACCGACGCTGAAGGTATTGAGCAGCACGCCGTCGAGAAACGGGTTCAGCGTGCTGTTGGGAACGGGACTGGCGTGGTACACGTATCCCAAGCGAAAAATGTCTCGTCCCGTCGGCAGCCATTCATAGCCTAAGCGCATGGAAACCGAGTCTCGCCAGTTCAAAGGAATATGCTGAACGATGGCCGGGCCGAGCAGGGCCGTGACCATCGGATTCGAGGAATCGGTGAGATTGATGTTCACCTGGTTGAAGGCGTGCTTCCAGTCGTACCAGTAGACGTCGGCCCCCACGCGGTGGCGCTTGCTGATCGTGTACTTGGCCCCGAACGCCAGAGACCGCGGCCAGATCAGGTCGGTCTTTGCAGCAAAGCGGCTGTATATCGGAAACGGTCCGGCTCCGTAAATATTGGCTTGCAGATCTCCGCCCATGTGCAATTGCGTTTCGGAAGTGTAGGCCAGGCCCAAGGTCAACTTCGGACCGACGATGTATTGCAGCCCGAAGGATCCGGTCGGGGCCACTCCGGTGCCTTGCAGATCGAGCATGGCCGGCGCGCCTTTCAGCGGTCCGCTTTGCATGTAGAACGGTCCTTCGAGATCGACGTGCCCCAACGCCAGGCCCAAGGAGCCGCCGATGCTGAGCCGATCCGTCACGCGATACGAGACGGCCGGCAGGAGTTTGCCGAGCCCGCCTTCCGATTTGTAGACTTGCGGGCCGGCGAATGAATTCTGCATGTCGTATGACGCCGCGAATCCGGCCGGCGCGAAGGCGCCGATGCCCCAGGCCCAGCGGCCGTCTTTGCTCTTGCGGATATACGACAAGGCCGGCAGCGGAAACGGTCGCAACTTGTTATAGGCGTCGTTGGGTTTGAGATCCGTGTAGTGAACTTGGGTCATCACGGTGTCGACGTTGGCGTCGAACAAACCGTTGCCGCTCACGTTGACCATGGCGCCCGGATTGTCCAGGAGCACGGCGCCGTTGTCGGCGAAACCCAGGTTCGTGCCGCCGCGCCCGCTGGAGATCGCGCCGATGCCATCGCGAATAAGTCCGTCGGCGCGAGCGGTCGCCGGCGACCAGCTTAACAGCGTCCCGACAAACAACAGCAAACAGCGGCAAAAGGAGATGCGAGGCATGCAACTCACCTTATGCTTTCCGCCAGGCCGGCGCGATGGCCGTACATGGACCGTTAACGGCGCTCCCGCGGACCGGCGTTCTCAAACGCCCATTTCCCAGCGGGAACGAACGCGAGTTGGCTGCGCACGCCCCCCTGAATTCCGGACGCCCGCCTTTAATACCCAAAATGGAGTTTGCCCCAACGGGGGCATCGACCAATAATCCTGATCGTCGTTGCGCGAGGCCGACTTGGCCAATTCGTCGGGGAAAGCCGTACGGTCCGCAAGGCAACCGCATGCGCTGCCGCTTGCGCAAAGTTTGCGGCGCGGCAGGCGGCGGCTTGCATCTATCGGACTTCCCACGGAAGCGGGAAAACCACGTCTTCCTCACGGATGGAATGATGCTCGACGGCGGCGCCAAAACGGCGACGCAGCTCGGAGACGCACTGCTGGACCAGTTCTTCCGGAGCGCTGGCGCCGGCGGAAATTAACACGCTATCGCAACCCTCAAACCAGGCGGAGTCCAATTCCTCGGCATCGTCCACCAGATAGGCGCGAACGCCGGCTTCTCGCGCCACTTCGACCAGGCGGTTGCTGTTGGAGCTGTTGCGGCTGCCCACGACCACCGCCACGTCGACGCGCGGCAACAGCGCTTTTAGAGCTTCCTGGCGATTCTGCGTCGCATAACAGATATCCTCCTTGGGCGAGCCGACACAGGCCGGGAATCGCCGTCGCAGCCGATCCACAATCGTCTGGACTTCATCGACGCTGAGCGTGGTCTGGGTCAGATAGGCGACCTTTTCGGCGTCGGGCGGGTCCAAGCGATCGACGTCTTCGACCGTTTCCACGAGCACCATTTGCTCCGGCGCTTCGCCGAGCGTGCCGACCACCTCGTCATGCCCGCGGTGGCCGATCAGCACGATGGTATAGCCCAGCCGGGCGTACCGCAGCGCCTGAAGATGCACTTTGCGGACCAGGGGACAGGTGGCGTCAATGACTTGCAACTGCCGGCGCCGAGCTTCGGCTTCGACGGCAGGCGAGATGCCGTGGGCGCTATACATCAGCCGGCTGCCCGGCGGCACCTCTTGCACCTGATCGACAAAGATGACCCCTTTATCCCGGAACGCCTCGACGACGTGACGGTTATGTACGATTTCATGAAACACGTACATCGGAGCGCCAAACAGCGAGAGAGCGCGATCGAGCGACTCGATCGCCATGTTGACGCCCGCGCAGAATCCCCGCGGATTGGCCAGTAGTATTTTCATCCAGAGATTCTCCGCGGCGCCCCGCTTCAGCGGCGCTTGGCCTTACGTTGTCTGATTCCAAACAGCCCTGGGCGCCGCTCCCGCCGCGGGAACCGCCCGCCGAGGCGTTTCTGCGTCTGTCTTGTTTACGCATGCAGCCCGCGCGGCGTTTGCGGGCTCGGCGTTTTCCGCCTGCGCCAGCGGCAGCCGGATGGAGAAGGTCGCTCCGGCTCCAGGAGCGGTGCGGCATTCGATCCGGCCGTGGTACGATTCAATGATGCCCTTGACGATATCCAGGCCCAGGCCCGTTCCTTCTTCGCCTTTGGTGGAGAAGAACGGCTCCCAGATGCGGTCCGCCACCTCGGGCTTCATGCCGCAGCCATTGTCGCTCACCGTGATCAGCACCGACGGGGCTTCGACCGCCGCCTTCAGCGCAATGCGCCCTTCGGCCGCATTGCGAATGGCATGCGAGGCGTTCTTGAGCAGATTGATGAGCACCTGCTGCAGCTTGACGCGGTTTGCCATCACGAACGGCTCGCCTTCGATCTCGAGCGAAAGCCGTTCGGACGGAAAGCTCTCGTCGAACTGCAAAAACTCCAGCAATTCGTGCAGCAGTTCGGCCAGAGACAGCCGCTGCAGCGGAGCGTCCTCATTTTCGAACCGGACGAAGGCTTTCACCTCGTTGACCAGTTGCACGAGCCGTTCGTAGGTTTCTCGGGCGAACTCGGCCGTTTGCACCAGGTCCGCGTGGTCCGCGTATCGTTCCTCGATTAACTCCAGGAGCGGCAGCATGCAAAGCTGATTGCCCATCTCGTGCGCGATTTTGGCGGCCGAACGACCCAACGCGGCGCAGCGATCGACGGCCACCAGCCGGTCCGTCAGCGCCATATTGGCGATCGACAGGTCGTAGGCTTCGATGGCCCGGGTCAGGATCGACAGGATCACGTGCCGTTCCCAAGGCTTCTTCACGAAGTAAAACACCTGGCCTTGATTGATGGCGTCGAGCATTGCGTTCGAGTCGGCATAACCGGTGAGCATGACCCGCTTGGTGTGCGGATACTTGCTGCGCATGATTTCGAACAACTCGGAACCCGTCATGACGGGCATGCGCTGATCGGCGATCACGACGGGAAATGGCCGCTGCTCGAGCAGTTCCAGCGCCTTGCGGCCGCTGTTGGCGGTGTAGACGTTGAACGTGTCCTCGAAGGTGGCCTCGAAGACGATCAAGTTATCGCGTTCGTCGTCAACGTAGAGTATATCTCGCTTCATCATCGCGTTCCTGATGCAGCTAGTTCAGCCTGCAGCAGCCCTCGATCCGTTTCGGTCTGGGGCTGTTGAGGTTTTGACATGCAAGGGAACGCAATGGTGAATTCCGCCCCCTCGCCTTCGACGCTGTGGCACGTGATGGCGCCGCCCAACTGGTTGAGGATGCTGTAGCTGATGGAAAGTCCCAAGCCGGTGCCGAAGCCGGGATCTTTGGTGGTGAAAAAGGGATCGAAAATGCGGTCCTGGATGGCCGCGGGAATTCCCGGGCCGGTGTCGCGGACTCGCACGTACACGCGGTCGTCCTGTTGCCAGGTGGAAACCGTGATTTCTCCTTCGCCGTCGATCGCTTGCTGAGCATTGTTGAGGATGTTCATGAACACCTGCATCAGGTGGCCGTGCGGCCCATGGACGCTCCCGACCGCGCCGTATTCCTTGTGGATCTTGACGCGGTGCTTGACCTCTCCAAACAACAGGTTCAGGCACAGATCCAGCGATTCGTGCAGGTCGAAGTCGTCGAACTCCGCCTTGCCGGGATGCGAGAACGTTTTCAGGTCGGCGACGATTCTTGCCGTCCGCGTGGCCCCGTTCTCAATCACGTTGGCCAGCGAGAACAAGCGCCGGAACAGCGATTCCAGCTCGTCGCGCAGCGCCGCGTCGTACGGCAGCCCCTCGCCCGTCAGCAGCGGCGACAGCAGGCCTTGCAAGCGGTGCGTGTTCAACGTCATCGGCTTGATGCCGTTGTAGACCGCGTTGATGGAATTGTTGATCTCGTGCGCCAAGCCCGAAACGAGCTGGCCCAACGAGCTCATCTTCTCCGAGTGGACGAGTTGGCTCTGCATGGCGGCCAGCTCGCGGTAGGCGGTCTCCAACTCGCGGTTCCGCTTGTCCAGATCCTGGTGCAGCCGGCGGAGCTTCAACAGCGAGCGGACGCGCGCCTTCAGCTCCTTTTCTTCGAAGGGCTTGGTCAGGTAGTCGTCCGCCCCGCAGTCCAAACCGTCGATTTTCAGCGACAGTTCGGCGCGGGCGGTCAGCAGCACGAACGGGATCGACGCGGTGGCGGAATTGGCGCGCACCTGCCGGCAGAACTCCTGGCCGTCGACGCGCGGCATCATCACGTCCGAAATGATCAGATCGGGCCGCTTGTTAAGCGTCATCTGCATGCCTTCGGCGCCGTCGCGAGCATAAAGCACGCGGTAATCCTCGCTGAGGATTTCGCCCAGCAGCTTCCGCATGTCGGCCGTATCGTCGACGACCAGGATCGTGGCGACGTTGCGGTCGTAGTCCGCGGCGCCGGAGCCGCTCGGCTCCGCGGCGTTTCCATCGCTTTCGCTCTGCTCCGCCAGATCGGCGAACCGCGTGCGGCGTGAAGGCAGCAGTTCGCCGCCGGTTTCATCCTGCTCCTGCGGCGCCTCGATCAAAGGCAAGTCGAACCAGAACCGCGAGCCCTTGCCCGGCTCGCTCTTGACCAGGATCTGTCCGCCGTGCAATTCGACCAGTTCCTTGGTCAGCGAGAGGCCCAAGCCCGTTCCGCTGAACTCGCGAGAACTGGAACCGTCGACCTGGATGAAGCGTTCGAAGATGCGGTCATGATCGGCTTCGTTGATGCCGATTCCCGAATCGCTGACGGCGATCCACGCGCGGTCTTCGGCGTACAGCGACTCGATGGCCACCGTTCCGCCGGCGGGCGTGAACTTGATGGCGTTGGAAAGCAGGTTGCTGAGGATGATGTCCAGCTTTTCGCGGT
The DNA here is from genome assembly GCA_035547635.1 of Pirellulales bacterium. Classification (GTDB taxonomy): domain Bacteria; phylum Planctomycetota; class Planctomycetia; order Pirellulales; family JAICIG01; genus JAICIG01. Next base: position 3,186 of record DASZUP010000403.1, on the reverse strand, counting down.
CGGCGCCGAAGACGGGCAGCTCCGGGTCGACGTTCACGTCCAGGCGGATCTTTCGCTGCTCCGCCAGCGGCCTGGCGGCGGCGGCCAGGTCGACGATCAACCGGTGGACGTCGACCGCCGATCGCTTGAGCGTCATCCGGCCCGCTTCGAGTTTGGAAAAATCCAACAGCTTGTTGATCAGCTCGAGCAGCCGGTGACCGTTGGTCCGAACCATGCCCAGCATCGTCACGGCGTTGGCGGGCAAGGCGGCGCCCGGCTTGTCCAACAACCGTTCGACCGGCGTCAGAATCATCGTCAGCGGCGTCCGCAGTTCGTGGCTGATGTTGGAGAAAAACTCGGTTTTCACCCGGTCGTGCTCGCGCAGCTTGCCCAGCGATCGCTTCAGCGTGCGGCGGCTCTTGGAGAGCTGACGCGTGCGGCGCTTGACCTTCGATTCCAGGTTGGCATTCAGGTCGCGGATGGTGTGATCGTTGCCGGCAAGCTGCTCGACCATCGTGTTGAACTGCCGGGCCAGGATGTCGATCTCGTCATTGCCGGTCGGCTGCACGCGCTCATCGAGACGGCCTTGCTGGACGCGTTTCATGGCCTCGACCATGGCGGCCGCGCGAGAGGCGACCGAATGCGCCAGCATTCGCGAGATGAGCACGCCGGCGGCCACCGCGAAGAACATGATGCCCAGCGTATGGCGTCGCAAATCGGCGACGGCGTCCGCCTGCTGCTCGGGATGGCTGACAATCTGCATGGCGCGCTGGTTGGCCAGCGCGCCGATCATCAGCGCCGTCACGGCGATCGTCACGCCGAAGCAGACGTTCAGCCGCACGTGCAGCCGGCTGACTCGCAGCGTTTCGAAGGGGATCCGAGCGCCATGCGATTGCAGCAACTGGACGACCGGTCCCATCCAGCGTTCGCTGACGAAATAGCTGATGATCAGCGTCGTGGAGATGCCCAGAAAACCGGCCACGCCGAGCTGGAGCAGGACGGAGGAGGCCACGTCATCGAAGCACCGCCAGGCCAGGCCCACCGGCAGGACCGTAATGAACGGATCGAGCAGCCCCTCGTTCAGCACGTGCCGGCCGGGAAACTGAACGGCCAGCCGGCCCGCTTGCGCCGCCGCTTCCGGATCAACCGGTTCGCCTCGGATCAGGCGCACGACCACCGGGCGCAGCTTGCGCGTTTCCCATTGCGCGAGCAACGCCGTCAGCACGAGCGCAATCGGAACGACCACCGCTGCGGACAACGCCAGGTGACGCTCCTGCTGCAGCTCGAGCTTGAACGTCAACGTGACGTAAGAAACGCAAAGGCCGGCCGCTCCAAAAGCGAATGCCCGCGAGACGAACATCATCGCCAGCACGTAGTGCGATGGATACTTGTTTAAGAGCCAGTTCATCATCGCGTTCATCCTGGCCGTCACATGCCGCCAGTCGGTCAAGTCACGGTCATGGAACAGTTTCTCGGCGTCTTCGCGCTCGCCTAGATCAGTCCCTCGCTTCCAATATGCATGCGGAACATTCGCTCGTGTCCTTCCAGCAACCGGCTGAAGCCGGGTAGTTGGAGTTGACCGATGCGGCTGTGGAACACCGCGCGGTGCTCCTGCCAGCGGCGCAGGAAGTATTCTTCGTGCCCGCCGCGGCAAATGACCTCCTCGATCCGTTCGCGCTCGGAGGTCAGCAGTTCATCGACCGTCAGGTCGCCTTCCATCACGGCTCGCGCAAACACTCCGCTCGTGAAATCCCGGTCGGCGATTTCACGGCGCCAGGTGCTCAGCAGGTTGCCGATCCTGCCCATGCATTGCGCGTGCCATACCGCTTCTCGCAGCCTGCCTACTTCGCTCCTCGGAAAGTCCGGACTGCACATCAAGTCCAGGGTCGCAAAACAGACCATCATAATATTGTGCGGGGAATAGAGATCATGCTCGGCCAGGTTCAGCAGGTTAAGCTGTTCGTTCAACAGGTGGGAATAACGCAGGGTGTTGTCGAGCTGCAACAAGTCGAAATTCAGCAATTCCGCGAACTCCTGGCGCCGCGGGTAGTGCTGAATGCGAGCGTAAAATTCGTCCCAGACTCTCCAGGTAAGCGCCGCGTAGTCTCGTTCGTGTTTCGACAAACCTTCCAGCCCGCTCAGACGTCCTCGCGCCGAGGGGTCGAGCAAGGCTTCCAGAAGCTGACGCTTTCCGTGTTGATCCGCAACGTCATCCAACAAGACGCACAGCAGAATCGACAATAGTTTCGTATCGCACACGTCGTCGTGCAGCGACGACGGCACGCAAGGCAACGTCGTCACCGCCAGGCCGTGACGGCACCACTTCCACAAGTATAGGCCACGCGTTCCCACCTTTGAGTATTCAGCCACCCAGGGGGCAATCGTCGGGCTGAGTTGTACGGCTTGGATCTGCCGCTGCTCCTCTTGCGCCGCGCCGCCGCTCCGCAGCGCAGCCACTTCAGCCCTTACGGACGCTATAGGCGTTGCCTTCGACGCGCCAGATGATCGCAGCGCCTCAAGACAGCGGTCCGCTATCTCGCGGATGCGCCGAGCGCGACGGTCGTGAGAGTCGAGCGAATCAGGCGCCGCCGCCGGGCAGGGAACGATCGTGCAGTTTGCCGCGTCCGAGCGAGCCATAAGCTCTGAAACGATGCGATCGAAACCGCGGAATTCGAGTCCGTCGGTCACGCACATCGCCGCCGACGCCGACTTGATCGCCTGCAGCACGGCGGCTTCGTCCAAGGGCCGCACGCAACGCAGGTCAATGACGGAAGCGGCCACGCCGCGGCGCGCCAACTGGGCCGCGGCTTCAAGGGCGAGCGCCACGCCATTGCCGAGTGCGAACAGCGCCGCGTCTTTCCCCGCCGCCAGCACGGCGGCTTTGCCGAATTCTTCAGAAGCGTTCCCACTCGCGCCCGGAGCGTCCGCCAGCCAAGGCGGCAAGCAGATGGCCGCCGGCCCGTCATGGGCGGCCGCAGATGCAACCATGCGCTCGAGTTCCGCGGCGTCGCGCGGGACGAGCACCGCCAAGTTCGGCAACAGGCCAAGCTGGTCCACCAGATCCGTTACGAGCCAAGGCGCGCTCGCGGGCGTTGGGGACGACGGAGCGACGATCAGCGCGGCCGGCCGCTTAGCCTCGCAGATTCTTTCCGCCAGCGGGCCCCATAAGCGCTGCAGAGAAGCGCCATCCAGCAGCAAGAACGGGCG
>DASZUP010000402.1:0-3748 GCA_035547635.1 Pirellulales bacterium | reverse complement strand
GCGGCAATCTGCTGTTCGATGTTCTGTTTCTCCTGCCGCCAGCTTGCCTGCGCCTGCGGATCGCGCAGCGGCAACAACCGTCCGACGGATTGCCTTTTGGTCTGGCCGGGCACGGAGGTGGGTTTGAGCCAGTCGTGCTCGTCGAAAGCGCCTTTGAACACGGCCGCCAGTCGGTAGTAGTCGCGTTGCGGAATCGGGTCGTACTTGTGGCTATGGCATTGGGCGCATTTGATCGTCAGCCCCAGCACCGCCGAGCCGAGCACGTTGATCTCGTCGCCGATGACTTCCATCCGTTCGACGGCCGTGTTGACGATGTCCGAGCCGGTGCCGTCGGGCGCCATCCGCAGAAAGCCGGTGGCGATCAGGTTGTCCGCCAACTCGGCGGTCAGCACATCGGCGTTTTCGGCGTCGGCCAGTTCGTCGCCGGCAAGCTGCTCCAACAGAAAGCGGTCGTACGGCTTGTCGGCGTTGAAGGAACGAATGACGTAATCCCGATACCGCCAGGCGTGCGGACGGATCGGATCGGCGCTCCGCTTGCCTTCCGAGTCGGCATAGCCCGCCACGTCGAGCCAGTAGCGGCCCCAGCGCTCGCCATAGTGCGGCGAATCGAGATAGCGGTCGACCATCTTCTCGTAGGCGTCTTCCGACTTGTCCGCCAGAAAGGCTTCGACTTCGGACCACGCAGGCGGCAGCCCGGTCAAGTCGAACGCCACGCGGCGGATGAGCGTGGGGCGGTCGGCTTCGGCCGAGAGCGTCAAACCTCGCTCTGCCAGCTTTTCAAGCACGAACGCATCGATCGGGTTGCGCACGCGCTCGGCGGTTTTCAATTCAGGGACCTGCGGCCGCTGCGGCGAGCGGAACGACCAGAACTGCCGGTCTTCGTCGCTGACCAGCGGATCGGGTTGTTTCGTAGGGATGTCTGGCTGCTCATCAACTTCCGGCGCGCCGGCGGCGATCCACTCGGTGAGCGATTTGATCTCGGCCGGCTCCATCGGTCGCACGCCGAAGCCGACGAGCTTTGTCGGCGGCGGCATCTCGGCGGCGTGAATCCGCTTCAGCATCAGGCTCTCTTCCGGTTTGCCGAGCGCGATCGACGGTCCCGACTTGCCGCCTCGCAACATGGCGGCCTTGCTCCGCAGGTCGAGGCCTCCTTCTTGCACGCGCAACCCGTGACAGACCGTGCAGCGCAGATACATCAGCGGAATGATCTCGTGCTGCGTGACCGCCGGACCGGCGACCACTGCCGTCTGCGCAGCGGCGCCCATATTGATCCAGCGGGCGATGGTCTCCATTTCCTCGGCCGTCAACGGAGTCTTGCCTTCCGGCGGCATCAAGCCGTCGTGCAGCATCTCGTACAGCAGGCTCTTGTTGGCTTTACCTTTGACGAGAATCTCGCCCGACTCGCTCCCTTTCAGCACGCCGGCCATCGAGCTGAGATCAAGATCCGCCTTTTTCTTCTGCGAGCTATGGCACTCGAAGCACTTGGCCTGCAGGATGGGCAACACGTCCCGTTCGAACAACGGCGCCTCATCCGCACGCGTCATGGCGGGCCAAACGGCGAGCAACGCAAACACGACGGGCACGGAGCGGGAGTTCAGCATGGCGTGCGGCTGGCAGATTGGGCGGGAAGCAAGCGGAAAACGTCATCATATAAACTAACCGACATGCGTTGCCCGAGGCAACCTGAGGCGTTTACAATCCAAGCCCGGAATGGATGCCGGAACAGACGGACGAGCACCCTTGACTCCAGGAACCGCTATGAACGCAGCCGCCGACGGCTTCCGCAGACTTCAAGAAATCGCCCGCCGAGCCATGATTGAGCGCGGGCTGGAACCCGACTATCCGCCTGCCGCCCTGCGGCAACTGGAGTCGATCCAGTCGCCCGCGGACTGCTGCGATGGCGCGCTAGACCTGCGAGAATTGCTTTGGTGCTCGATCGATAACGACGATTCGCGCGATCTCGACCAACTGACGGTCGCCGAGGCGTTGCCCAGCGGCAAGACGAAAGTGCTGGTGGCGATTGCGGACGTCGACGCGCTGGTCGGCGTCGGATCCGCCATTGATCAACATGCGCGGCACAATACGACTTCCGTGTATACCGCCGCGCAAATCTTCGCCATGCTGCCGGAGAAGCTTTCGACCAATTTGACCTCGCTTGCCGAAAACCAGGACCGCACGGCCGTGGTGACGGAGATGGTGCTGGCGCCCGACGGTTCGCTGCTCAGCGGCAAGATCCAGCGGGCGACCGTGAGAAACAAGGCGAAGCTGGCATACAACAGCGTGGCCGCCTGGCTCGACGGAAAGGCCGCCATGCCCCAAGCTGTCGCCTCCGTTGCCGGAATGGCCGAGCAGTTGCGTCTGCAGCAACGCGTGTCGCAAGCCATGAAAGAGCTGCGCCACGAGCACGGCGCGCTCGACCTGCGAACGTTGGAGCCGAAGGCGGTGATCAGCGGCAGCGAGATTGTGGGCCTGGAACAAGAGGTCGCCAATTGTGCCAGGGAATTGATTGAAGATTTCATGATCGGCGCCAACGGCGTTTCGGCCCGGTTCCTGGACCGAAGCGAATCGCCCAGTTTGCGGCGCGTCGTGCGTTCGCCCAAACGATGGAGTCGCATCGTCGAGGTTGCCGCCGAGTTGGGCGAGACGTTGCCGGCGGCGCCTGATGCTTTGTCGTTGTCAAATTTCCTGCGCAAGCAGCACGAGGCCGATCCGCTGCGGTTTCCGGACTTGTCCTTGACCATCGTCAAGCTGTTGGGCCGCGGAGAATACGTCGCGGAAATGCCGGGACGCAAGCCGCCGGGGCATTTCGGCCTGGCGGTCCGCGACTATACCCACTCTACGGCGCCGAACCGCCGCTATCCGGATCTGATCACGCAGCGCCTGCTCAAGGCCGCTCTGGATATCGCCCCCGTGCCGTATGGCGAGGACGAACTCGACGAACTGGCGCGGCATTGCACGCTGCAGGAAGACGCCGCCAACAAGGTGGAGCGGCGCGTGCGCAAATCGGCCGCCGCGTTGTTCCTTTCCGACCGCATCGGCGAGACGTTCGACGCCTTGGTCACCGGCGCCGCCGACAAAGGAACCTGGGTCCGCATTCTCGCTCCGCCCGTGGAAGGCAAGCTGGTCGAAGGCATGCAGGGGCTCGACGTCGGCCACCGCCTGCAGGTCCAACTCGCCAGCGTGAATATCGATCAGGGGTTCATCGATTTTGTCAGGGTTTGAGGCAGGTTCTTTGTGCACGAACTCATCGCGTCGCGAGAGTCCAATTAACGCACTCTTTCGTCGGGCGCATCAGCGCGTTGCAGAATCGGTTTTTAGCCCGCCGAGGTTTCGTCGCATTTGACTCATTGGGGTTCGGCGCGACGAGCTGCCAGGGACGGACGTAGCGTCAGATTTGACGCAGTCGCGCACTGTTGCGAGAATGCCGGAAGACGTGCTGCATTTCACCGGCTGATTCCCTGTCACGTTATGAACCTCAGCCCTTATGCGTGATGAATACGTCATCGATCGGGCGGGTGACCGCCCAGTTGTCGCGTGTTTGGCGCCTGCTGACGCCCGTCGAATGGTTGACAATCGCCATCGGCTGCGGGGTGCTGGCGGCTTTATTCTCGCCCGACTCGTCGACGGTCGCTCGCCGCAAGATCGAACGGCGCGCGCGTGAATGGGCGCCGCCTGAGTCCGATCGCAAACCGCCTTCCGCTTCGCTGATGGCGCCCGACTTTGACATCGCCGGCCAGTGGGCGGTGCG
>DASZUP010000401.1:0-5781 GCA_035547635.1 Pirellulales bacterium | reverse complement strand
GAGCAGAGCCAGCCGTACTGCCCAGGCCAGGCCAGCCAAACAAAGAGCACCCCACCCCCACGAACCTGATTTGACTGCCGCAAGCAAATACAGCAGGTTCAAGGCTAAGGTAAAAGCGATGACAAGAAAAAAGAGCCGCCGCTCCCAGATCGCTTGCCTAACGGGCCGCCTCCATTGCACCGAAACTATAGGCGGCATAGTTCCCTCCATGGCGATTGCCGCGGACTTTATGACCAATCAGCGATTGGCGTCAAGTCGCGTTGGCAGTCCGACAGCGTGAACCGTTTTGAAGCCCGGAAAGACGAGCGAGGAATTCGGGGCCGAGCGGCTCAATGGCCCCTTGCGATCGCGCTGGGCGGAAACTGCCCGTTATGCCTCCGCCAGTCCGCTCAAGGCACGTGAAGCGGAGAAGACTTTGAGAGGCAACGGGATAAGAAAGCTGGGGAACTAGGATTTGAACCTAGACTAACTGGTCCAGAGCCAGTCGTGCTACCGTTACACTATTCCCCAAGAACGCGCTCAAGCGGAGAAGCGCCGCTCGGCGGAGGCAAAGCCGTGCTTCTTTTCCGGCCCGACGCGGCGAACCGCTAGCGTAGCAAGGAGTTGCGGGCGCCGTCAAGGCCGAGACAACGCAACGAGCGACCGTCGATTCTGGCCGCAACGCGGGCTAACTTCGCAGTTCGTTCGCGGCGCCGATTCCCACGCTTTCCAAGCGACGTCCTTCAATCCGTTCCTCTGAGCCGGCGGCAGATCGGGTCCATAGTCACCATGCGGCGCGAGCGCCCGTCTCCGCGGATAAGGACCGCCGGCGCTCGGGAAAGGTTCGCGTGACGGCGCACGACCTTCTCGCGTATGCTTCAAGGCATGTTGGTGGCGCAGGCTAGAGTGATTTCGGCTACTCGGCATTATGCGGACTCGTTCCGCCATGATCAGGCCGCTGAAAGGCGAGAAGACTCTGCTGTGCGACCGTCGGAATCCTCACGGATTCCGCTACATCGCAGAATCACGATTGCTGATGCGGCCTCGGGTCCGTCAGGTCGCGGGGGAATTCCAGCGGCGGCGGTTGACGGGCGATTCTGCGGCTCCTTAAAATCGACCCAGCAAGGCTGCTGGCCGCGAGGGCGACGAGAGGATGCGCGGCGGCGCCTTGGCCGGCTCTGCGCAACGGCGCGGAAACGGTCGGGTAACCGGCCGGTAAACCTTTACTTAGCACCCTCTTCCGCTCGCCATTATGGCCGTCTTGCAGGCGCTCAACGGGCTGAATGCCGGCCAACTCTACCCCCTGGAAGGGAAGCGGGCCGTCTTAGGGCGCCATCCCGACTGCGATATCGTGCTGGACGTCGGCGCCGTCAGCCGGCAGCATGCCCAAATTTTGCAAGTCAGCGATGAGTTTTTCGTCGAAGACCTGGGCAGCCGCAACGGCACGTTCGTCAATGGCGAAGCAATCCACGGCCGCCGGGCGCTGCGCGAAAATGACCAGGTCAAGATTTGCGATCTGCTGTTCTCGTTTCACGAGCAACCGCCGCTATTGACCTCCGAAAGCGACGATGCCCAGAGCGTCAGCGGCGGAACGGCCATGCTCGTCGACGACGGCGGGGCCTCGGGCGGCGGCACCATCATGTCGACCGTCAAGGCGCCTCGGATTGGCTTGCGGGCTTCGCCGGTCAACGCCGAGATGAAGCTGAAGGCGTTGCTGGAGATTACGCAAAGCCTGGGGACCGCGCTGTCGCTGGATGACGTGCTGCCCAAACTGCTGGACAGCCTGTTCAAGATTTTCCTGCAGGCCGACCGCGGCTTTGTCGTGCTGCAAGCCGGCGAGAACGGCCCGCTCGTGCCGAAGGCGGTCAAGCACCGCCGCGGCGATGGCCAGGAAACGGTCCGCATCAGCCGCACGATCGTCCGCCAGGCCATGGAGTCGGGCGAGGCCATCCTCTCGGCCGACGCCGCCACCGATTCTCGCTTTGACAGCAGCCAGAGCATTGCCGACTTTCGCATTCGCAGCATGATGTGCGCTCCGCTCGTCGCCCACGGCGGCGGTTCGATGGGAGTGATCCAGATCGACACGCTCGACCAGCGCACCCCGTTCCACAAGGAAGACCTCGACGTACTGGCCAGCGTGGCCGGGCAAGCCGCGTTCGCCGTGGAGAACGCGCAACTGCACGAAGCCGCGCTGCGGCGCCAGGCGCTGGAACGAGATCTGCAACTGGCCCATAAGGTACAGCAGGGCTTTTTGCCCAGCCGCCCGCCGGAAGTGCAGGGCTACCAGTTCTTTGACTTCTACGAGCCGGCCAACCAGGTCGGCGGGGATTATTACGACTATATTCCGTTGCCCGGCGGCCGGTTGGGCGTGATCGTGGCCGACGTCTCGGGCAAAGGCATTCCGGCAGCGCTGTTGATGGCAAAGCTCTCCGCCGAAGTCCGTTACGTGCTGGTCGGCTCGGAGGGGCCGGCTGAGGCGCTGACACGCTTGAACAACGGCTTTTCGACGAGTTGGGAAGACCGCTTCGTGACCTGCGCGCTGGCCATCATCGATCCGCAAACCCACGAAGTGCAGATCGCCAATGCCGGCCACATGGCCCCGTACCTGCGGCACCTGGACCAGAAGGTCGAGGCCGTGGGCGAAGAGTTCACCGGCGTGCCGCTGGGCGTGGCGGAAGATTTTCCCTACGAACAGTTTTCGCTCTCGCTGGCCCCGGGCGACGGGCTGGCGCTGTTCACCGACGGCTTCAGCGAAGCCATGAATATGGACAACGACCTGTACGGGCTCGCCCGGCTCGAGGAGCAACTGCGCCGCGAGGCGGAAGGCGTGAAGCAGATCGGCGAGTTGATCCTGGGCGACGTCAAGCAGTTCGTCGGCAGCCGCTCGCAAAGCGACGACATGTGCCTGCTCTGTTTCGGCAGAAACCCGGGCTGAGTCTCAGCAAAAGCCTCGCTTTACTGGGGCATCGCTTCGCTCTGCCGCCAGCCACCCGCCGTAGTGGTGAAGCGGGAAAGTTACGTCGGAGCGCTAACGCCCGGAATCGTCACCGATTCCGCTACATTGAATAGCGCGGACGTTGGCCCGACTCTTCCGCACAGCGAACTGCGCTCAATCCAGATACTTCTTCCGCAATACGGCCAGCGCGGCGAAGGAAGGTTTCAAGGCGCCGGATCCGTCAACCAGGCCGCCGAAAGGAAACTCGCTGGGCTCGGCGTCGCTGAGCTGGTTCCAGAAAATGCCTTGTACGGCGGGCTTGGCGAAAAAGAGCGGGAGATAGTGTTTGATCCAGGCGGCCTGATTCTCCGGCGACCAGCCGCCGGGAAAGGCGTCGGCCAGGGGCGCCGGCTTGCCGCGCCCGACATTCGGGGCTTGCTGCCCGCTGGGCACGGTCAACAACAATTGCAGCGGCACGCCGAGACAGCTCCACAGGTCGAGCAAACGGCTGAACTCCAGCCGGTCGCGCGGCGAGGAGCCGCCCGGGTAATAGCCCAAGTTGATTTCCAACCCGATGCCGGACAGTTGCAGCCCGGCGCGGACCAGCGCGTCGGCAAAGTGCAGCGGAGACAGGTCGGGCGTGGTGCGGCTCATGTATTCGGCCCACGGCTGATCGAACCTCACGATCAGCGGCGTGTTCGGGTCGATGTCTCGAACGATTTCGATGGCGCGGACCGCCAGCCGGAGCTTTTGTTCCTCGCTCAGCGACATCCCGTCGCCCACGTTCACGCGCGACGCGCAATGCCAGGCCTGCAACTTGCCTCGGTAGCGGCTCACCACCGCTTCCACATAGTCGCTGGCGAACGACTGAATGTTGTTGAAGTCGCCTTCCCACAGGTAGAGCCAGTCAGGCAGTCCCAACGCGTCCAAGCGGAGCAGGGGACCGCCGCAGACGGCCAGACCGTGACGGGCGCACCACTCAAGCTGGCGATCGAAGGCCTCCCAGCGATAACTCCCTTCCGTGGCCTCGACCTCGCGCCAGACCAGGGGGGAGATGCAAGCATTGAACGTTCTGAGGAACTGCCCGTCGAGCGGCGCTTCGGGCTCGCCCGGCGGCAGCACCGATCCGAACATCAATGGCAACCGGGTGGAATGCCGCTGCCGGGCGGCCAGCGCCTGTTCGATGTAGCTGGCGACCAGCAGATCCGCCACGTCGAGCGCGGAGACAATCGCCTTTTCCGCCCACTCCGCGGCCTGCGCCACGTCGCTTTGAGAAGTGGCGGCCTTGGCGAAGTGCTTGAGCGCCTTGTGCAGCGTCGCCTCCACCTTGCCGGGTACGACCAGCCCGATCGATTGCCAATCGGCGATCTGGTTGCGCACCTGGTTGATCTTTCCGCGGGCCAGTTCGACCATCAACTGATAAGGACGCTCGCGTTCCATCAGCGTGGCGGTCGCCAGCACCACCTCGCCGTGTCCGGCGACCGGCCAGGGAATGTGGAATTTGCCGGAGTCCGTCACATGACGTTCGAGAGTCAATTCGCCGTCATTCAAGCGAGTGCGGCAGACCCAGGGAATTTGATCCGGGCCCGTCATATACGCGCGTTCGGCCAGGCGCGGCGTCAGGCGGCTGCCTGCCGGCACGATCATCCGCAACAAGCCGTTCGGCATAAGCTAAATCACCGCGCGCAGCACGGCTCAACCATCGACAAAGAAACAAGTTCCACGGCAAATACGGCCTCGGCGCCGACGCGAGCCCGAGCGTCAACTGGGGGCCGCAACGCTGTGCGTCCGCCGCTATCCAATCCCTCTATCAGTTGTTATACTCCGCCCGATGATTCTGGCCATCCCGAAAACTCGGTTGCCGCACGCGCTCCGGCTTGCGGAAAGGTCGCGTGCATGATGCGTACCGCGGTGCTGGAAACGGCTTTACGCGGCGTGCCGGTCCGCCGAGGCAAGGTCCGCGACGTCTACGATTTAGGGGACCGGCTGCTGCTGGTCGCCACGGACCGGATTAGCGCGTTCGACTGGGTTTTGCCGACCGGAATCCCCGACAAGGGGCGCGTGCTGACGCAAATCAGCGCCTTCTGGTTTGAACTGCTCGGCGAAACCAACCACCTGATTTCCACCGACGTGGCCGAGGCCGGGTTGCCTGACGGGACCGACCTGGCCCCGCTGGCCGGCCGCTCGATGCTGGTCCGCAAGACCGAAGTGGCCCCGATCGAGTGCGTCGTTCGGGGCTATCTCTCCGGCTCGGGCTGGAAAGAATACTTGCGACAAGGGACCGTCTGCGGTATTCAGCTTCCGCCGGGTTTGCGCGAGAGCGATCTGCTGAAAGAGCCGATTTTCACGCCCGCCACCAAGGCGGAAAGCGGGCACGACGAAAACATCCCGTTCGCGCAGATGGCCGCCGTCGTCGGCCAGGAAGCGGCCGAAGAACTGCGGCGCCGCAGCATGGCGATCTACCAGCGCGGCGCCGAGCACGCCCGCAGCCGGGGAATCATCGTCGCCGACACCAAGTTCGAGTGGGGCTGGGCCAACGGGCCCAACGGCCGCGAGCTGATCCTGATCGACGAAGTGCTGACGCCCGACAGCTCGCGATTCTGGCCGGCCGACCGTTATGAACCCGGTCACGGCCAGCCTTCCTTCGACAAGCAGTTCGTGCGCGACTGGCTGGAGAGCACGAGTTGGGACAAGAACAGCCCGCCTCCTGAACTGCCCGAGGACATCGTCATCAAAACGCGCGAGAAGTACATCGAGGCGTACGAGATTCTCACGGGCCGCGAATTTGAGTGGAAGTAGGGCCGGGGCCAAGATCGGAATGCGGGATACGCATCGCAACGCGCCGTTACAGTATTCGCTTCGCTCGC
>DASZUP010000400.1:0-3301 GCA_035547635.1 Pirellulales bacterium | reverse complement strand
GACCCAGAGATATCGCCCCCGCCCAAGGAACAGATCAGGCGCGCGTGTCAGGAAGGACCGAGCTTCATGTGTCAGGCAATTGCGAACCTCCCTGCCGATAAGCTGGACGATGCGCCGCGGCGCCCGCCGCTGCGATTCTTCTACGGCTGGGTCATGCTGCCATTGTCGATGGCGGCGTTGATCGCCAGTTCGCCCGGCCAGACGTTCGGAGTTTCAATCTTCAATGAATCGATGCGGCATTCGCTCGGGCTGACGCACAGCCAACTGGCCTTGGCCTATATGTTGGGCACGCTGCTGGGCGCCTTTCCGATCTCGTACATCGGACGCATGATGGACCGCCACGGTTTGCGCCGGACGATGCTGGCCGCGGTGACGCTGTTCGCCGTCGCATGCCTCGCGACGTCGCAGGCCCAGAACTGGGTCATGTTGACGGCCGGTTTCTGCCTGTTGCGAATGTTGGGACCCGGCGCCTTGGCGTTTCTCAGCAGCAACACGCTGGCGTTCTGGTTCGAGCGGCGACTGGGAACTGTCGAAGGCTTGCGGCAACTGGGCATGGCCGCGGCGATGTCGCTGATCCCGGCGCTCAACTTGTGGCTCATCGGCCAGTGGGGCTGGCGCGGGGCCTACGTCCTGCTGGGCGCAGGCGTGTGGCTGGCCCTGTTTCCGACGTTTTACCTGTTGTTCCGCAATCGCCCCGACGACGTCGGGCAGGCCATCGACGGCCGGCGCTTCCAGGCTCGAAATGCAGCGCCGCAACATGCGAAATTGCATGCGTCGACGCCGCTCGACTGGCCGGGGCTGACGCTGGCCGAGACGCTCCGCACGCGTACGTTCTGGATCGTTACCGGCGGAACGGCGCTGTTCAGTCTAATTCTCACCGCCGTATTCTTCTGCATCACGCCGATTTTTGAGGAACGAGGGCTGACCGAGCAGGATGCCGCCGCGATGTTGACGGTCTTTGCCATCTGCCTGGCCGCCATGCAACTCGGCGGCGGCATGCTCGCCGACCGCGTTCATGCACCGGGGTTGCTGGTCATCGGCGTAACCGGCCTGGCCGCGGGCATTTTCCTGCTGCACTCGGCAGCGACGCCGCTCGTCACGCAACTAGCCGGCGGGGTATTGGGCGCCTCGCAGGGCCTGTTCTTCGGCGCCACGCAACCGCTTTGGGCCCGCTACTTCGGCCGCCGTCATCTGGGCGAGATTCGCGGCGTGTTGATGACCATCATGGTCGCCTCGTCAAGCCTGGGTCCGCTGTTTGCCGGGCTGACGAAGGACTGGCTGGGAGATTTTGACGTCGCTCTGATTGTATTCTCGGTGGCGCCGCTGCCGGTGGCTGCGTTATCGCTGCTGGTCGGCGCCCCGGCAGTGCAAAGCGAGTCGGTCCCGTCCGAGCCGCTGGAGTTGGCCCCAAGCGAGACCTGACAGACGGCCGGACGTTGAACGACGCAGGATCTAGTCGTGCCGAACGAACACGAAATCCGAGCTGACTTCGACCGGGAAACCATCGCCATCTATCAGGCATACTCGCCTTCCATTGCCGAACCCGCGTTGAAAGCGCAACGTTTCGTGGCGCCCTTTTCGTTCCGGCGAATGACCTGGATCAAGCCATCCTTTCTGTGGTTGATGCACCGCAGCAACTGGGGGCAGAAGCGCGGCCAGGAACGAACGCTTGCCGTGCAAATCAAGCGAAAGAGTTGGGAGAAAGCCCTGTCGCTAGCCGTGCTTACGGCTTTTGAACCGGCCGTTCACGCTTCGGCCGAAGCGTGGCGCGAGCAGTTTGAAAACGCAAAGGTCCATCTGCAGTGGGATCCGGAGAGGTCGCTGCGAGGAACTCGGCTTCCGTACTACAGCATTCAAGTCGGCCTGAGCCGGCACGTAATCCAGGAGTACGTCAATGACTGGATCGTCAAGATCGAGGACTTCACTCCGCTCGCGACCAAGATCTACAAGCTGATGCACGGCGGTCAGGCGGGCAAGGCGAAACAGCACCTGCCGCCCGAGAAAGTCTATCCGGTAAGCTCCGAGCTTGGCCGACGTCTGCTCATCGAGGAGTAGACGCGGAATCACGTCCCGCGACTTCAAACTCCTACTCGCGGCAAGTATGCTGGTGGCGCTGCCCGAACGCCTGCCGCGCACGGGACGCTGTCTTCTCGCCTGTCCCAGTCTTCAACCTTGCAACGCTAAACAGGGCCCGTCGCATGCCGCGCATCTCCATTCGCCAACCGCTGATTTTGTTCGCCGCGTTCCTTGCCTTCGTGATCGTTACCTTTGGGACGTCTCAGGTCCGCGCCGCCGAAGAGGAGGAGATTGCCTGGGAAACCGGTATCGAGTATGCCCATCCCGATGATGAACCGTTGCAGCTCAACTTGGCGCAGCCGAAGACGGGCGACGGACCTTTCCCTGCGATTCTCTGCATTCACGGCGGCGGATTTCGAGCCGGGAAACGGGAGAGCTACGACCCGCTTTGCAAAAAGCTGGCCGCGCGAGGTTACGTGGCGGCGACGGTCACTTATCGGCTGGCGCCAAAGCATCCTTTTCCCGCTGCCATTCACGACACGAAGACGGCCGTGCGCTGGTTACGTGCCAATGCGGCGCGGTATCGCATCGATCCGCAGCGGCTCGGCGTGACGGGCGGCTCGGCGGGCGGGCACCTCGCCCAGTTCCTGGCGGTGACCGCGGGCGTACAGCAGTTCGAAGGCGGCTTGGGCAACGCCGAACAATCGAGCGCCGTGCAATGCGTCGTCAACTTCTACGGCCCTTCGGACCTGACTCAGTCGTACGGCAAGAGCGTTGATGCCGCCGACGTGTTGCCGCTGTTCCTGGGCGGCAATCTGGAACAGGCCCGGCACAAACACATTCTTGCCAGCCCCTTGTACTGGGTCACGCCGCTCGCGGCGCCCACCCTGTGCGTTCATGGCACCGAGGACAAGTACGTTGCGCATGAGCAAGCGGAGTGGATCGTCGATCGACTCAAGGCGGCCGACGTCGAGGCGCAGCTGCTCACGCTCGAAGGCGCCGGCCACGGCTTCAAAGGCGCTGATCGGGAACGGGCCGAGCAAGCGCTGTTCGAGTTTTTTGATCGGCATCTGAAGCCCGCTGATCGCTGAAGCGATCGCCTCTCCAAAGAGAATCTCATCATGTCTGATGTTTCACGTCGCAGTTTTCTTTCCGGAGCGATGGCCACCGCCATGGCCGCGCAGGCATCCGGCGCCGTCGCGGCGCCGTCGAAGCCGCGCATCAAGATCGGTCAGATCGGCGTGGGGCACGCCCATGCCTCGAAGCTCTCCGCCTACCGCGCCTC
>DASZUP010000399.1:0-9938 GCA_035547635.1 Pirellulales bacterium | reverse complement strand
CCGTTGAAGTTCGCATCGGGCGTATAGGAGAACGAACCGTCCGGATTCAATGCGACCGTCCCATGCACGGGGCTGCTCATCAGGACTGCCGTGAGCGGATCGCCTTCGACATCGCTGTCATTGACGAGCACGCCTGCGGCCGGGTCGACCGTCAACGGGTTGTCTTCGTCGACCGCGTAAACGTCGTTCGTCGATTGCGGCGGATCATTGACCGCCGCGACGTTGATGGTCACGGTCGTCACGTTGCTGTCGGACGTGCCGTCGTTCGCTTTGTAGGAAAACGTATCCGTACCGTTGAAGTTGGCCTCCGGCGTATACGCGAAAGAGCCGTCGGCATTGAGCGTGAGCGAACCGTGAGCCGGTCCTGCGTCGAGCACCGCGGTGAGCGGATCGTTCTCGGGATCGGCGTCGTTCGCCAGCACGCCGCTGGCCGGCACGTTGAGCGTATTGTCTTCATTGACGGCATAGGAGTCGGCGTTTGCCGTCGGCGGATTATTGATTCCGGCAAGCGTGAGCGTCGTGGTAGCGACGTTGCTGTCGCCAAAGCCGTCATTGGCGACAAAGGTAACAGTGCGAGGCGAGCCGCCGGGATTCTGCGATGCGTTGTCGTAAGCCACCGTCTTGAGCACCTGCAGGTAGTTCGCCACGCTATCGCCCCCGGACAACGTGAGCACGCCGGAACCGCTGTCGTACGAGGCCGTGATGGACGTCCCCGCCGTATCGGCCGACAAGCTTTCTTGGGCGCCGTCCTGCAGGTTCGTGATCGAGACGATCAGCGAGTTGAGGTTCGCGCTGCCCGCATCGGATAAGGTTGCGTCGGAGTCGGCCAGCAAGACCGGCCCGCCGCCTTCCGTGAACGAGGCGGCAAAGTCGGCGCCGGACGCGGCGCTGTCGTCGGCATCCAGGTCGATCGCGGGCGCCTGGCCGCCGACGCCGATCTTGAGCGTGACGGCCGCCAAGGCGCTGTCGGACGTACCGTCGCCCGCGAAGTAAGTGAAGCTGTCAATACCGGAGAAGCCGCTATCCGGCATGTAGTCGAAAGAGCCGTCGGCCTGCAGGCTGAGCGTGCCGTGAGCCGGTCCGCTGAACAAGCTGGCGGTCAACGCGTCGTTCTCGGCGTCGGTGTCATTGGCCAGCACGCCGGGTGAAGAGATGGACAGCGGGACGTCCTGCGGCGCGGAGAAGACGTCGTTTACCGCCACGGGCGGAGCGGCTGATAATACTAAACGTTTGTCTAGCATCTGTAAACCAAGCGTTCGTACGCGACGGCGACGGGTTGACCGAGCTTGCTGGGAGGGTTTCGACTTCTTCATGGTTGCATCCTTTCGAAAGAACGGGACAGCCCCTTGACGTTCCTGGGCGACAAAAGCGCGTCTTGCCGCTTTGCTCAAATACAAATGTTTGCCTGACTTGCCGCTCTGGCGGCAATCTTCTCTCGCCACGGAAGCGCGCAGCACAACCGCGGCCGCTGACTCGAGGTCAGCAATAGGTTTCCGACGCGGCGCACGGTCAGCGCAAGCGATGACGCGAACTGCGAACGGATGACTGCGGCCGAGGTGGACGGCCGGCGCGCAACACGCCGTTTTGCCGACCAACCGCGACCAGACGGGGCGCCGCCGAACGGCGGCTATTCATGGATTGCTAAGGCTCAATCCTTAGCGGGGGAAGGGCGTGCAGACATAACGGACTCCTTTCTCGTGGACTGCTGTACGCAGCCGCAACTCGAAAAGTTTCATCCTGAAACAGTTTCATCTTGAAACTATGCTGCCCGGGCATGATTCCGATCTCGCCGTGCCACGAGGCACGCGTTCCCTTGCCCGGCGACTGCTGCGTTGCAGCGGCCCGTCTTTCCAGGACGCAGCCGCTTCCAGCACAACGGAGACGAGTCTAACCGGCGCTTTTGCGATTACAACCCGCACAAAATTGGTTTTTTCGCTTTTCGCTTGACATCGACGCAGCTTGATCTTTGAAAAGTTTTGGTAACTTCCAGCGCGGCAAACGAATGGAGCGAGACGGCAAGCGCGTCGTCGCGACGTAAGTTTTTTTTCGTCGCTGTCAAGCAAGGCAGGTTGAGAAAACTGCTCCGGGCGCCGCGCGGATCGGCCAATGGGCAGGCGCCCCTCAAACCGACGGTCCTGATGCAGCAAGCGAAGCGTTAATCTCCCCTCGCGATGATGGGATTTTTGCAGGCAGTCCACTTTACTCGCGCCGATGCCTTGCTTCCTGGAAGGCGCAAATGCCTGGCACGTCGTTAACGCTCGTGTTGAATTCGCCAGAGGCGAAGGCCGCCTGGGGCCGGAACTCAGCGGGCGAATGCCCGGCAGGATTGATCAGAAGGCAACGAAGGAAACAAAGAGGAGAAGTCGATATACATGCCCTTGGGGCCGGAACGTGCGGTTGCTTTACCTTCGTTCCCTTCGTTTTCTTCTGTTCAAATTGCTTTCCAACGGATCGAGATCGTTGAACGAAGAGAAATCTCGCTTGGACCGCGGTTGCATCCTCATGCTGACTCATCATGCGAAAGACTTAGAAACGACTTAAGGCGACGAGCCCGCCTTGGTAAGCCCTTCTCCTGCATGCATCCCGCCGGGCGAATCAACTCATCTAGTGAATGGCATTTCCCTGGCCGCCCGCACGCCGGAGCGGTTTGTGCTGGCTCGTCTGCTCCAATGCCTATCGCAGGACTCCCTTTCGCCTTCTTCAGCCACTATACTGCCGTTCAAGCTGGCTGCGACGCCCGTCGCGGCAATGGCAATCCTCCCGTTGCTCGCCGAGTCGACCATGTGCGGCATTGTTGGCATCTTGATCAAAGACCCGGCCCTGCGATCGCAACTCGGCGAATTCGTCACGCCGATGCTGGTCTGCCTTGACGAGCGCGGACCCGATTCCGCGGGCCTTGCGGCCTTTGAGGAGCACCCATCCGCAGACGCGCGGCGCATCAGCCTGTTCTGTGCGGCGCCCGACTTCGATTGGGCCTCATTGGGGCAACGCATCTGCAACGAGTTGGATGCCGGCGCACGGCTGTCGCCGCAGGCGGCTTCGGCCGAGCTCGTTTCCAGCGTTCCGGTCGAGAAGCTGCGGGCATGGCTCGCTCGCCACGCTCCGCAGGTTCACGCCCTGGCGGTCGGCAAATCGATCCGCGTGATCAAAGACGAAGGTCGCCCTGGCGACATTGCCCGGCGTTATCGCTTTGAAACCCTTGCCGGCACGCACGCCATCGGCCATACGAGGATGGCGACCGAATCAGCCGTCTCGCCGCTGCACGCTCACCCGTTCACCGCCGGCGAAGACTTTTGCCTGGTCCACAATGGTTCGCTGTCGAACCATCACATGATCCGCCGCAAGCTGGAACGCAAGGGCATCCGCTTCGAAACCGATAACGACTCGGAGGCGGCGTGCCGCTATTTGCAGTGGCGGATGCAGGAAGGCGATGCGCTCGAGACGGCCATTGAGGCGGCATTTCGAGAGCTCGACGGCTTCTACACCTTGCTGATCGCCACGCTCGACTCGCTGGTCGTCGTGCGAGACCCATTCGCCTGCAAACCGGCTGTGGCGGCCGAGACAGACGCTTACGTGGCCGTCGCATCAGAATATCGCTCGCTCGCACATCTGCCCGGCATCGAACAGGCGGAACTCTTTGAACCCGCTCCTGAACGCATCTACGCATGGAACGTCTGATCGAATTCGACCTCGCCGAGCGCTCCGTGCGCGAGCTGAATGAGCTGCTGCACGGCCTGGCCGGCGAAACAGCCGACGCGAAGGTCCGCGTCGTCCATCCGCAAGGCAAGCACAACCTGGCCGTGGGGCTGAACGCGAACATCCGCGTGGAGATTCTCGGCGACGCCGGTTACTACCTGGCAGGCATGAATCAGCAGGCCGACGTGACCGTGCAAGGAAACGTCGGCCGTAGCGTGGCGGAAAACATGATGTCGGGCACGGTCCGCGTGGAGGGCAGCGCTTCGGAATCGGCCGGCGCCAGCGCACATGGCGGCCTACTTGTGATCGAAGGCAGCGCCAGCGGACGCTGCGGCATTTCGCTCAAAGGGGGCGAGATCGTCGTCGGCGGAGACGTTGGGCACCTGTCGGCTTTCATGGCCCAGGCCGGTACGATGGTCGTTTGCGGCGACGCCGGGCCCGGCCTGGGCGACTCGCTCTATGAAGCGGTGATCTATGTCCGCGGAAAAGTCGCAGGCCTGGGCGCCGACGCCCAACTGGAGCCGATGCTCGACAGCGACTTTGCCAAGGTGGCCCGCTTGCTGGAACTCGCCCGGTTCAGCCACGATCCGCGAGAGTTCAAACGGGTCGCCTCGGCGCGATCGCTTTACCACTGGAATTCCGAAGTTCACCAAGAGTATTAAGGCCAAGAACCATCCATCTTTAAGCGCTTGCGCAAACTTTGCTTTCCGCGAGCGAACGTGTTTCAATTGACCGTGCGCGGCAGGATGCCGCGTCCCTACGCTCCTGCTTGAGTTGGCGGGCTCGCAGCAGAGGCTCTGAATCTGCCTTCCTTGACCGGGGGCTGCTTCCATGACTTATTCCAGGCGAGCCCGCTCATGTCCGATCCGTCCGACCGCGAAGAGAGTTTTTCGTTCGACCGCCACGTATTGCGGTACATCCACCAGGCCGCCGAGACCGGGCTGTACGACATCCGCGGCATGGGCGCCAAGCGCAAGCTGCCGACCTTCGACGATCTGGTATTTCTGACCGCCTCGGCGTCACGTTATCCGCTGGAAGGTTATCGCGAGAAGTGCGACACCAAAACGGTGCTCGGCACGCGGTTCGCCAAACGGCCGATTGAACTGTCGATCCCCATGACCGTGGCCGGCATGAGCTTTGGCGCCTTGAGCGCCAACGCCAAGCAAGCGATCGGTTTGGCGGCCCGGCGCCTCGGCACGTCGACCACCACGGGCGACGGCGGCATGACGCCGGAAGAGCGCGCCGCCAGCTCGATCCTCGTTTATCAATGTCTCCCCTCGCGGTACGGCTTCAACCCTGACGATCTGCGCAAAGCCGACGCCATCGAAGTCGTCATCGGCCAGGGCGCCAAGCCGGGCGGGGGCGGCATGCTGCTGGGCCAGAAGGTTAGCGACCGCGTGGCCGGCATGCGAACGCTGCCGGCGGGCATCGATCAGCGTTCGGGCTGCCGGCATCCTGACTGGACCGGACCGGATGACCTGGCGATCAAAATCGAAGAACTGCGCGAGCTGACCGATTGGCGCGTGCCGATCTACGTCAAGATGGGCGCCACGCGCGTGCTCGAAGACGTCAAGCTGGCCGTCAAGGCGGGCGCCGACGTGGTGGTGATCGACGGACTGCAAGGCGGCACCGCGGCCACGCAGCAGGTGTTCATCGAGCATACCGGCATTCCCACGCTGGCCGCCGTTCCGCTGGCGGCTGAAGCGCTGGCGGAAATGGACATGACCGGCGTGGTGCAACTGGTCGTTTCGGGCGGCATTCGCAGCGGGGCAGACGTCGCCAAGGCGCTGGCCCTGGGCGCCGACGCCGTAGCCATCGGCCAGGGCGTGCTGATCGCGTTAGGCTGCAACGCCGCGCATTACCCGACGGCCGAAGGCGACGTCGACGTGCGAGCCGACTACGAGGCGCTGGGCGCCTCGCCCGGCACGTGTCACCACTGCCAGACCGGACGCTGCCCGGTCGGCATCACGACGCAACTTCCCGAACTCGAAGCACGACTCGATCCAGACCGCGGCGCCAGGCGGCTGAAGAACTACTTCGACGTGCTGACGATGGAATTAACCGCTTTGGCCCGGGCCTGCGGCAAGTCGAACGTCCATAACCTGGAGCCGGAGGATCTGGTGGCGCTGACCATTGAGGCCGCGGCCATGGCCCGCGTGCCGCTGGCCGGTACGCATTGGATTCCCGGTAAAGACTGACCATTATCTCTCGGGGGAACGTCTTCGCCCTCGACAGACTCAACAACTCCGAGATACTCGCAACGCAACTCCCGTTTTCCCATGCCTTCAACGCATTCTCCACCACAGCACAGCGGCGCAAGCGAGGGAACCACCCATGGCAAGTCGCGAAGAGATTCGCAAGCGGCTGCACGAAGACGGCATTGAGTTCATCCTGGTTCAGTTTGTCGACATCCACGGCTCGGCCAAGACCAAGATGATGCCGGCGGAATGTTACGACGAAGCGATCGACGCGGGCGCCGGTTTTGCCGGCGGCGCCGTTTGGGGTTCCGGGCAAGGGCCCGACGCGCACGACATGATGGCCCGCATCGATCCGGCCAGCTACACGCCCGTCTCGTGGCTGCCGAAGACGGCGCGGTTTGCGGCCGACTTGCATGTCGACGGCGAGCCGCATCCGTACTGTCCCCGCGCTCGCCTGGGCGCCGTGCTGGACGAGGCGCTCAAGCAGGGCTATCGCTTCAACGTCGGCATGGAGCCCGAGCATTTCCTGGTCAATGTCGACGCCAGCGGCAAGCTCTGCATCTGGAATCCGGATCGCGTCGATGGCCTGTCGAAGCCCTGTTACGATTTCCGCTCGATGGCGCCGGCCGTCGCCTACCTGCAGGATCTGACGACCTGTCTCAATGCACTTGGCTGGGGCGTTTACCAGACCGATCACGAGGACGGCAATGGCCAGTACGAGGTGAACTTCAAGTACGCCGATGCGTTGACCACCGCCGATCGCATCACCTATTTCCGCATGACCGCCGCGCAACTGGCCAAGAAGTACGGCGCCATCGCCACCTTCATGGCCAAGCCCTTCGCGCGGCAATCGGGCAGCGGCATGCACGTCCATTTTCACGTGGCCGACGCCGAAACGGGCAGCAACCTGTTCCATGCCGATCACGATTCGCGGCATCTCGGCCTCTCCGAGTTCGCCTATCACTTTCTCGGCGGCCTGATCGAGCATGCCGGCGCCTTGACGGCCATTGGCAGCCCGACGGTCAACTGCTACAAGCGGCTGCTGCTGGGCGCCGGCCTGCAATCGACGCGTTCCGGCTACACCTGGACGCCCGCCTTTGCCAGCTACGGAGACAACAACCGCACGCAGATGATCCGCGTGGCCGGGCCGGGCCATTGCGAGGACCGCACCGTTTCGGCGGCGTGCAATCCGTACTTGGCGCTGTGCGCCATGCTCAGCGCGGGCCTGGACGGCGTGCGCCGCCGCCTGGATCCGGGCGAGCCGAACCTGGGCAATCTCTACGACTGGACGCTGGCCGACATCGAGCGCCGCGGCATCAAGATTCTGCCGCAATCCCTGGACGAAGCTCTCGACCGGCTTCGCGACGACGAGGTGGTCTGCTCGGCCCTGGGGCCAATCGCCGATTCGTTCCAGGAGCTTAAACGCCGCGAGTGGGAAAGCTATCATCAGCAGGTCAGTCCCTGGGAAGTCGAAAACTACCTGACCATGCTGTAAAGCGCGTGGAGCCGCGATGATTGAAACTTACGATGCCGTCGTCCTGGGCGTAGGAGGCGTGGGCAGCGCCGCATTATTCCAACTGGCCCAGCGGGGGCTGAGAGTGCTGGGTATCGACCGTTTTCTGCCCGGCCACGACCATGGCAGCTCGCATGGCCAGACGCGGCTGATTCGCCAGGCATATCACGAGCAGCCCTCGTATGTTCCACTGGTGCAACGGGCTTATGCGTTGTGGGAAGATCTTCAGCAGCGCAGCGGGCGGCAGCTTTACCGGCAATCGGGCATTCTGGAAACCGGGCCTGCCGACGGATCGGTTGTTCCGGGCGTGTTGGCCAGCGCTCGTCAGCACGGGCTGGAAGTCGAGCAGTTCGATGCTGCCGGCGTAAGCCGCCGCTTTCCTGGTTTTCAGATTCCGGAAGATTACGCTGCCGTGTTCGAATCGCGGGCCGGATATCTGCGCGTCGAGGATTGCACGCGGACGCACGTCGATCAGGCATTGTTGCGCGGCGCCGAGTTGCGAGTCGGAACCAGCATCAGCTCCTGGCAGCCGCAAGGCGGCTCAATCCGCATCCTGACCGATCGGGGCGAAATCCACGCCGGGCGAGCGATCGTCACGGCGGGCGCCTGGGCCAGAGACTTGCTGGCTGACTTGAAGATTCCGTTGACCGTGGTCCGCAAGCCGTTGTACTGGGTCGCAGCGCCGGAAAACGTGTATGGTGAGCAGCACGGCAGCCCAGGCTTTATCATGGAAACGACCGACGGGCACTTCTATGGCTTTCCGCAGTTGCCCGGCCAGGGGCTCAAATGCGCCGAACACTCCGGCGGCCTGCCGGTGGCCGATCCGCTGCAGGTGGAGCGGCGCCCGTTGCCGGAAGAGACGGTGCGCGTGCAGCAGTTCGTCTCGCGCTACCTGCCGCGAGCAGCGACTGAGACCGTCGACTTTGCCGTCTGCTTGTACACGTTGAGCCCGGATCGGAATTTCATCGTCGATCGCCACCCGGAACACGAGCAGGTCAGCTTTGCCGCCGGGCTTTCCGGTCACGGTTTCAAGTTCGCCAGTGTACTGGGCGAAGTCTTGGCCGACCTGTCGCAGAATGGACACACGGATTTGCCGATCGATTTTCTCTCTTGTCGGCGGTTTGCGGCCTGACGTGGAGATCATCGGAAGTTCCACGTAATATCGCATTCCTTTCGACGGTACTATAGGTCGTCGCTTGCTGTTTCGATCGTCCCACGCTTCCATGGGAAGCATGGCAGGCCGGATCATGGAGGAACGCATGGAGATCGCAAAATCACTTACGCGACGTTGGTTTCAGTTCCGGCTTGGCAAGTTGCTCGGCGCAATGGCCGTCGTCGGGCTCGCCTGCGGCTGGTGGAGCGACCACGTTCGGCAGGAACGCCGGCGCGAGTATGTTGAGACGATGTTGCACGCCTACCAGACGCGTTTCGAAACTGAAGAAGAGGAATTGGCCGCGCCCTTTCGGAACGTAGGCATTGGACGCGGCGGCTCTCCACATACTTACGCCTCAGCCGAAGAATTCATCGAGGACTTGCGCGCCGCGACAGATTGGGGCGCCGTCAGCAAAGTGCGTTGGAGAGCTGAGGGCTCGGGCGTCATCGAAATGGCGACGCCTGAACTTATCCGGCTGCTCAAGTCCCCGAATGGGGAATGGCGCGAACGCGCTGCGGCTTTGCTCGGAGCCGGCGGCGCACGAACAAATGAAACCGCTGTCGCGCTCGCCGGCGCCCTGAGCGACGCCAGTCTCGCGGTACGTCAACACGCTGCCCGTGCGCTCACCCAGCT
This sequence comes from Pirellulales bacterium, assembly GCA_035547635.1. Classification (GTDB taxonomy): domain Bacteria; phylum Planctomycetota; class Planctomycetia; order Pirellulales; family JAICIG01; genus JAICIG01. Next base: position 745 of record DASZUP010000399.1, on the reverse strand, counting down.
TGACTCGGCAGCCAGACCAGCCGCCGCACAGCTTGCCGCGGCTTTACAAGATCCCGAACCGATGGTTCGCTGCTACGCAGCCGATTCGCTGTGGAAAGCAACGCATGACCCGCAAGCCATTGCAGCGCTGACGGCCTTGCTCGACGGTCCAGCGAGTAACGCTCGCCGGGCGGCCATCAAATCGCTTTGCAGAATTGGGCCGCAACATGCAGCCAGCGCGGCGCCGAACGTGATCTCCTTGCTAAGCTCGCAAGATGTCCAGACGCGTCGCGCGGCGATGCAAGCGGTGGCGCGACTAGCGCCTCATCAGGCGGCCGTCGAAACTCTCTCCGATGCATTCCACCGCTTTTCAGGCGACGACCGCAAAATGGCGGCGGCAATGCTGGTCGAGCTTGATCATAGAAGGTGATGGTCGCCAATGCTCGCTTCGCATCGCGAGGCGTCAGCCCCCGTGTTTTCGCGTTTCGCTCCGCGCAAGGACATGCTTTCGCAGAGCGAAAGCCGACTATGGCGAGCGGAAGCTCGGCTTCACACGTTCACTTGCAATCGGGTCTGATTCTCCGGCGTTGCGGCCAACCCGGTCAGCACTTTCTGCTTGCCGCTCTCCGGTTCGCTGATTTTGACCGTGTAACTGCCCGGTGCAAAGACATGCGGCTGCCATGTCGCGCCAGACATCCGCAACGTGTAAACCAACTCGCCGTTAGATTCGTCCACAACTTCCAGCAGCGGGCTGCTGATGCCGCGC
>DASZUP010000398.1:0-7468 GCA_035547635.1 Pirellulales bacterium | reverse complement strand
GGTGTTGATGAAGTAGTTGAGCGAGTTCTGCTCGCCGGGCTGGGACATGATGGCCTGGCCGATGTGAATGATCTCGGAGGCATTGGCCCCAAAGCAGTGAATGCCGAGGAGCTGCCTCGTCTCGCGGTGGAACAGCAGTTTGAGCATGCCAACCGTTTGGCCGGTGATCTGGGCCCGGGCGAGATTCTTGAACATCGCGTGACCGACTTCGTACGGAACGCCCGCGGCCGTTAATTCACGCTCGGTCTTGCCCAACGAGCTGATCTCGGGGCTGGTGTAGATGCCGCTCGGAATATCGGCGATCAAGGCGCGGTCGCAATGCCCTTCGAGCAGGCGCCGGGCGGCGTAGCGGCCTTGCGTGTAGGCGGCGCTGGCCAGCGCCGGCGGTCCGATCACGTCGCCGACGGCGTAAATATGCGGCTGCGTCGTCTGGAAGTGCTCGTTGACTTCGAGCTGCCCGCGATGGTTCGGCTGGATGCCGATCGCCTCCAGACCCATGTTCTCCGAATTGCCGGTGCGGCCGGCGGCCCAGAACAGAATGTCGGTCTTGAGCTGCTTGCCTGACTTGAGGTGCAGCACGACGCCGTCGTCGAGCGATTCGACTTTGTCGTAGTCCTCGCGATGGCGGATCAGCACGCCGCGATCCCGCAGGTGATAGCTCAAGGCGTCGATAATCTCGTCGTCGAGGAACTCCAGCAGCTTGTCACGCGTGTTGACCAGGTTCACCTTGAGTCCCAGGTTGCGAAACATCGAGGCGTACTCGCAACCGACGACGCCGGCGCCGTAAATCGTGATGGAGCGCGGCGTGTAACCGAGGCCCAGGATCGTATCGCTGTCGAATATGCGCGGCCGGCTGAAGTCGATGTCTGGCGGGCGATACGGCCGCGATCCGGTAGCGATGATCACGGACTCGGCCGTCAGCTCGCGCTTGCCGCCGTATTGATCGCAGAGCTCCAGCGTATGTTCGTCGCGAAAGCGGGCGTGCCCGTGAAATATCGGCACGTTGTTTCGCTCGTAAAAGCCGAGCCGCATTTCCTCCTGCTTCTCGATCACTGAGGCGGCAGTGCGCCGCAGTTCGGGAAAGGAGAAGGTGACGGAAATGCCGGCGTCGCGAAACAGTTTATTGTTGACCACGCTGGTCATCTGGAAGATGGCATGCCGCAGCGCCTTGCTGGGAATGGTGCCCCAGTGGGTGCAGCCGCCGCCAATCTTGGGAAACCGCTCGACCACCGCGACCTTTTTGCCCAGCTTGACCGCTTGCATCGCGGCGCCTTCGCCCCCCGGTCCCGTGCCGATCACGACAATTTCGAATGCGAGATGATCCATAGCCCCTTGTTTTGACCGAACGGCGCCGCTTCGGCAATCCCAGAATAGGGAGAGTCCAAGGTCCCAAGTCTGGCGCGCCAGGTTGTTGACTTGGGACTTGGGGCGTTCCGACCTGGGACCGTCCGCAGATCCTTGCCATTCGGTTCCTGATCAGCGATAGTCAAAGTTCGTTGATGCGTTGGCCGCCCGCTCCTCGCGGCGGCGCCAGCGCAAAGCCCGCCACGACGTCCTGCCAGTAGACGAGATATTCAATGGGCCGATCCCTCGCCAGGCTGTCCCTGCTCTTGTTCTTGGTCGCATGCGCCCTTGCCGTCTCGCAGTTCGCTCGCGCCGACGACGGACCGGTGCTGTTCAATCGCGACATTCGCCCGATCCTGACGGACAACTGCCTGCAGTGCCACGGGCCGGATAAGAACCACCGCGAGGCCGACTTGCGGCTCGATCTGCGCGAAGAAGCGGTGGCCCACAAGGCGATTCAGCCGGGCAAGCCGGGCGAGAGCGAGTTGATTGCCCGCATCTTCAGCGATGATGCCGATGCCTTGATGCCGCCGGAAGACTCGAACAAGCACCTCTCGCCCGAGCAGAAGGAACTGCTGCGGCGCTGGATTGTTGAAGGCGCGGAATATCAAGGCCACTGGGCCTACCTGCCGCCGGTCAAACCGGCCGTGCCTGCCGGGGCCGGCGGCATTGACTATCTTGTCAGCCAGCGGCTGGCGAAGCTGGGCCTGAAGCCCTCGCCCCAGGCCGATCGGCGGACGCTCGCGCGGCGTTTGTACTTCGACCTGCTCGGCCTGCCGCCCAAGCCGGAAGAGGTCGAAGCGTTCGAGGCCGACATGGCGCCCGATGCTTACGATCGGCTGGTCGAGAAACTGCTGGCCTCTCCGCACTACGGCGAACGGATGGCTGAAGGCTGGCTCGACGTCACTCGGTACGCCGACACGATCGGCTACCATTCCGACACGCCGCGCAACGTCTCCCCGTATCGCGATTACGTGATTCAGGCCTTCAACTCCAACCTGCCCTTCGATCAGTTCACCATCGAGCAACTGGCCGGAGACCTGCTGCCGGAAAGCACGCTCGAGCAGAAGGTGGCCTCCTGTTTCAATCGGCTGCTATTGACCACGGAAGAAGGAGGCGCCCAGGCGAAGGACTACGAAGCGCGGATGCTCGGCGATCGGGTACGCGCGGTCGGAGCGGTCTGGCTCGGACAGACGATCGGCTGCTGCCAATGCCACGATCACAAGTTCGATCCCTTGACTTCGAGAGACTTCTATTCGCTCGGCGCTTTCTTTGCCGACATTCAAGAACCGATCATCGGCGCCCGCGAGCCGGGCATGAACGTGCCCACGGCCGAGCAGGCGCAGCAGCTCGCCCAGTTGCAAGCCGCCGTAAGCAATGTCCAGGAAGAAATGAACGCGTCGAGCCCCGAGCGCGAGGCCGCTCAATCCTCCTGGGAGCAAGCCGTGCGAGAGCAAGCCGGCGCCGCGCAGGCGTGGACGCTGCTGCATCCGGAGAAGATCGATTCCGAGAAGGGCGTGCAATTCAACATCGAGCCGCAAGAAACGGTGTTTGCCAATCGGGCGCCGCAGCAGGGCATCGACGCCTACAAGGTGACCGTCAAGACCTCGCTCAAAGAGATCACCGGCTTTCAGCTCGACGCCTTGAGCCGCGACGGCCTGCCCGAGCGCGGTCCCGGCCGGGCGGGCAACGGCAACTTTGTGCTCAGCGAGTTCCGCGTGGCCGACGCCGAAGGCAAACCGATCAAATTGGCGAGCGCTACTGCCACTTTCGAGCAAGCCGGCTTTCCGGCGGCGGCGACTATCGATGACAAGGCCGAGCCGAACAACGGTTGGGCCGTCGCGGGCATGGCCGGCGCCGAGTGCGCCATCCGCTATGAGTTGGAAAGCCCGCTCGCGGGACCGGCAGACGGCGCCGCACCGATCACGCTGACCTTTTCGCTCGAGCAACGGCACGGCGACAATCACGTGTTGGGCAAGTTCCGCTTGTGGGCCATCACGGCCGCAAGGCCCCTGTCGCCCGTTCGCGCGGTGCAGCCGCCAGCGGAGATTGTCGAAATCGTCAAGCTTGAGCCGGCCCAGCGCAACGACGCGCAAAAGACGAAACTCGCCGATTACTTCCAAGTCAAGTCGCCGGCCTTGATCGAGTTGCGCACGAAGCTTGCGGCGGCGCGGCGGGCGGCGGCCGACTATGATAAATCGCTGCCCAAGTGCCTGGTCTCCGTTTCCGGCAAGCCCCGCCTCGTGCGGATCCTGCCGCGCGGCAACTGGCTGGATGAGAGCGGCGAAGTCGTTCAGCCCGCCTTGCCGGGCTTTCTGGCCGCCGCGGCCTCGCCGCCATCGGAGCGGCTTACTCGGCTCGACCTGGCCTATTGGATTGTCTCACGCGACAATCCGCTTACGGCTCGCGTATTTGTGAACCGGCTCTGGCAGCAGTTCTTCGGGATGGGCTTGTCCAAGTCGCTGGACGATCTCGGTTCGCAAGGGGAGTGGCCGGCCAATCCCGAACTGCTCGACTGGCTGGCCTGCGAGTTCATGGACTCTGGCTGGAACGTGAAGCATCTGGTGCGCACGATCGTCATGAGTGCGACCTACCGGCAGACTTCCGCCGCGACGGCGGAACTGAACGAGCGCGACCCGATGAATCGCGAACTCGCCCGCCAAAGCCGCTTCCGGCTCGATGCGGAAGCCGTGCGCGACAACGCTTTGAGCATTGCCGGGTTGCTCTCGCCCAAGATCGGCGGCCCGAGCGTGAAGCCCTATCAACCCGAGGGCTACTGGGAAAACCTGAACTTCCCGGTGCGGAAGTACCAGGCAGATTCGGGCGAGAGCCAGTATCGCCGCGGTTTGTACACCTGGTGGCAACGTTCCTTCCTGCACCCCAGCATGCTGGCCTTCGACGCACCCACGCGCGAAGAATGCGCTGCCGAGCGCACGCGGTCGAACATCCCTCAGCAGGCGCTCGTGCTGTTGAACGATCCGACCTACGTCGAAGCGGCCCGCGCCTTTGCCGTGCGGATCTTGAAGAACGGGGGCGCCGACGTCGACAGCCGCCTGACGTGGGCCTGGCGTCAGGCTTTGTCTCGTCCGCCTCGCGAGGACGAGCGACGGACGCTGAGCGAACTGCTTCAGCGGCAACGGGCCCACTATGGCCAGGACTCGGCTGGCGCCGACAAGCTGTTGAAGGTCGGCTTGTCGCCGCTCCCCGAAGAGATCGACCATGCTGAACTGGCGGCCTGGACCAATGCCGCCCGCGTGATTCTGAATCTCCATGAAGTCATTACCCGGAATTGAACCGCCATGGACGCATCGCATCGCCTCCCGCAATCCATGCACCGCCGCACCTTTCTGAGCCGCTCGGCGATGGGCGTCGGCGCGGTCGGCCTGGGCAGCCTGCTCAATCCGCGGCTGTTTGCCGCTACAGCAGAAAACCCGGCGAGCGGTGCGATCGCTCCGCTGCACCATCCGGCCAAGGCCAAGCGAGTGATCTGGCTGACTATGGCCGGCGGGCCGTCGCACCTGGAAACCTGGGATTATAAGCCCGAACTGGCCAAGATGGACGGCCAGCCGATGCCCGAAAGCTTTACCAAGGGACAGCAGATCGCGCAGTTGCAAGGCCGAAAGCTGGTCTGCTTCGGCCCGCAGACGCAGTTCAAGAAGTTCGGTTCCAGCGGCGCCGAAATTTGCGAATGGTTCGAACAGATCGGCGGCGTGTCTGAAGAGATTTGCTTTGTGCGATCGATGACCTCTGAGGCGATCAACCACGACCCGGCTCACATGTTCATGAACACCGGCTCGCAAATTGCCGGTCGCCCCTCAATGGGCTCCTGGGCGACCTACGGCTTGGGAAGCGAAGCCAGCGACCTGCCCGGCTTCGTGGTGCTCACCTCGCTCGGCCGCGGCGGCCAGAACCAGCCGATCGCCGCTCGGCAATGGTCTTCCGGCTTTTTGCCGAGCAAGTACCAGGGCGTTCACCTCCGCGGCAAAGGAGACCCGGTGCTTTATCTGAGCAATCCGCCGGGCGTGGGCCGCGAGCAACAGCAAGACGTGGTGCAGGCCGTCAACGCCATCAATGCGCGGACCGACGCCGTGCTGCACGATCCTGAAATCGCCACGCGGATCGCCCAATACGAAATGGCCTTTTTAATGCAGGCCAGCGTGCCGGATTTGATCGATACCAGCAATGAATCGCAGCAGACGATGGAGCTCTATGGCTGCCAGCCGGGCGACGGTTCGTTCGCCTCGAACTGCCTGCTGGCCCGGCGGCTGGCCGAGCGGGGCGTGCGCTTCATTCAGCTCTACCACAAGGACTGGGACCATCACGGCGGCGTGCGCAACGGCGTCGAACTGAAGGCCCAGGAAATCGACCGGGCCTGCGCCGCCTTGATCCGAGACCTGAAGCAGCGCGGCATGCTGCAAGACACGCTGATCGTCTGGGCCGGCGAGTTCGGCCGCACGCCCATGTCGCAAGGCGACGGCCGCGACCATCACAACAAGGGCTTCAGCATCTGGCTGGCCGGGGGCGGAGTTCGCGGCGGTTTGAATTACGGCGCCACCGACGAGCTCGGCTATGCCGCCGTCGAGAACGTGGTGACGGTCCACGATCTGCACGCTACCATGCTGTACTTGCTCGGCATCGACCACGAGCGGTTCAGCGTCAAGTTCCAAGGACTCGACGCCCGGCTCAGCGGCGTGGAAGGCGCGCAGATCGTGAAGGGAATTCTCAGTTAAGGAGACTCAATGGACCAGGTGCTCATCATCGTGGGCGATGCGACGGAAACCGTCGACACGCTCTACCCCTACTACCGCGTCCAGGAAGAAGGCATCAAGCCGGTCGTCGCCGCGCCGGAGAAACGCCTCTACCAGATGGTCATGCACGAGGTGAAGCCCGGCTGGACCATCACCAAGGAGTGGGAAGGGTATACGATCGAAGCCGAGATCGCCTTCAGCGAGATCAAGCCGGAGGACTATCTGGGTATTTTCTTCAGCGGCGGCCGGGCGCCTGAGTACATTCGCGACGACGAAGATTTGCTGCGCGTGACGCGGTATTTCTTCGAACACAATAAGCCGATCGCCAGCGTCTGCCACGGCGTGGAAATCCCGGCGCGGGCCGGCTGCGTGAAGGGGCGCCGGATGGCCACCGTCGGCAAGTGCCGCTTCGATCTGGAAGTCTGCGGCGGCATTTTCGTGAACGAGCCCTGCGTGGTCGACGGCAACCTGGTCAGCGGCCGCACGTTCCACGATCACGGTCATTACATGGGCGCTTGGATTAAGCTGCTGTTGGCGGAACGGGAGCAGCGCGCCGCGGCGAAGTAGTATCTTATCGAGCGTGAGCTCATAGCAGGGTGGCTGAGCCTAGGCCAAGCCCCAGTTCGCTGTGCCTCAGGAAGTATTTAACACCATCGAGCTCAAGGTCCCCGAATGCCCCCACCGTATTCCCGACGCAACTTTCTGTTGACGGGCGCCGCCGCACTGGGCGGCGCGCTCCTTACTCACAGCCGCCAAACAGGCGCTTGGGGCGCCGAGAGAGGCAAGTCGGCAGCCGGAATGACGCTGGGCTACAGCCTGTACGGCATGAAATCGCTCTCGCTCGACGCCGCCCTGGCTGCCTGCGCAAAGATCGGCTACGACGCGGTCGAATTGGCCGTCATGCCCGACTGGCCTGCGTCGCCGGCCAGCTTGTCGAGCGCGGATCGCCGGCAGTTGCGCGAGCGACTGAAGGAGCTCGGCCTCTCGCTGCCAGCCTTGATGGAGAACCTGAACCTGGGCGTCGACGATGCCGCCGATCGCGGCCAACTCGACCGCCTGAAAGCGGCGGCCGAACTGGCTCACGATCTGGTTCCGGACCAACCGCCGCTGATCGAGACGGTGGTGGGCGGCAAGGCGGGACAGTGGCCCGAAGTCGGGGAGCGTTTCGCCAAGCGGCTGGCCGGTTGGGTCCGCGTGGCCGAACAGACGAAAACCGTGCTGGCCATCAAGCCGCATCGTTTCGGCGCGATGAACACTCCGGCAGACGCGGTCGCGCTGGCAAAGCAGATCGACAGTCCCTACTTGAAGCTGGCCTACGATTACAGCCATTTTCAGTTTCGCGATCTGCCGCTCAGCGAGACGTTGCAGCAGATGCT
>DASZUP010000397.1:0-3092 GCA_035547635.1 Pirellulales bacterium | reverse complement strand
CGATCAGCTCCAACTGGCGCACGCTCAACGCGTGAAGTTGCCGCAAGCATTCGTGCCTGCGCGTCGCCAGGTCAGCCAGCACGTCGGTGTCGAAAGCGGCGTTCATCGTCGGTAGAGACATAACCCAAACATCAGCTCGCTAAAGCGTATCAAGCGTGTTGAGAATACGATTCCATTCCTCGCGCGAGTAGTTGGTCGATCCGTCGACCGCGGCATCGTCGGGCAAGTGCTTGAGCGCGTACTTGGCCTGCTCCAGCGTGCTGCGGGCCTCGACAGGCCGGCCCAAGCGGCGATAGCAGGCGGCAATCTGCACGTACGCCTGCAGCACTTCCGGATGGCGATGATAGCGGTTCGTCGCGCTGGAGTAAGCGTCGATCGCGTCGCGATACCGTCCCAGTTCAAATAACACCGCGCCCCGCGCGAAAAAGCAATTCCTCAGTATCGCTTCTTCCAGCGGCGACAGCGGCCCTTGCTCCTGGCGGGCCAGCAGTTCATCGCGCTCCAGGTCGAAGTTCTTCAAGGCGGTCTCGAGCAACTCCGTCGCCTCGCGATTGCGGGCCAGGCGTCCTTCGGCCGTGGCCTCGTTTCGCCCTTGCTCGCGGACTTCCTGGGCGCGACGACGGTAAGATTCTGCAATCAGGTAGCGAGCTTCGATCGAGGCGGGATGCTTGGGGTAGCGATTGACGGCTTCTTCCAACCGCTGCACCGCCTCGCGATAGCGGCCGGCCTGATACAGCAAGCGGCCCAGCGCAAACAGCGACTCGCGCCACTCCTGGCTGGCGGGCGTCAGCGCCTCGCCGTCAAGATTGTCCAGCAGCAGCGCTTCGGCGGACTTTGCTTCCCCTTTTTCCAAGTATGCCTGGCTCGCCAGCAACCGGGCCTCGAACACCGCCGCGTCGCGCGAGTGCGAGTCGATGCACTCTTTCAGCGAGACGAGCGCCGCGTCGGGCATGCCGCGCGCCAATTGGGCTTCGCCCAGACCGATCAATGCCCGGGGACGGCGCCGGCGAGACTCGGCTTTCAAATAGGCCCGAAAGGCGTCAATCGCCGCCAGGTAATCGTGGCCGGCCAGATAGTTCTCGGCGGCGTGGTACAGGTCGTCGGGAAATTCTCGCGAGGCGCGGCGAATCCTGGCCAGCTTTTCGTACAGCCGCCCCGCCTGCCGCAGCTTGTCCCGACCCTGCTGTTCCAGCTCCGACGCCTGCGCCGCGGGGTTCGGCGAGGCCTGCGAAAGCAGGTCTTGGCCCCACAGGGCGCTCGCATCGGCCGCCAGTTGCACGCTGCGCTCGCTGTTGAATAGCGGCGTCAGCAGGCCGGCCAGCTCGATTGCCAGTTGATACTGGCTGGCTTTGAGCAACTGCTGGTAGGCTTCCATGGCTCGCGATCGGAGTTCTTCGAGCGGCGCCCAAGCGTTGCTGCGCGGCTGCAGGCGGTCCAAGGCGCCGAGCGCCGACCGGTATCGCTGCATTGCCGAGGCGTACCGCCCTTGCCGGCGCAACAAATCGCCGGCCGCAAAACCGGAGGCGAGTCCCGCGTCGGTCTCCATATAGCGCCCCATGGCGCGGTCGAATTCCTCCAAGGCCGCTTTCTCGTCGCCTAGCCCCTCCAGGCAGAGGCCGATCAGATACTCCGACGCCGCGACCGTGCCGGGCGGCGCCGTGCGGCCTTGAGCCGCGCGCAAGGTTTCAATGGCCTGCTCGAAGGCCGCCTTGCGTTCCGCGCTCGGTTGGCCGGCCTTCCCCTTCGGCAGGGCGCGAGCCTGTTCGCTGAGCAGGCGGCCCTTGAGCAACGTAACTCCGTCGTGCACCGAGTGGCTCTCGGAGATCTGTTCGAGCGTCTGTCGGCAGGCGTCGAATTGCTTCAGGGCGAACTGAATGCGAGCCTGCTCCAGCAACCCCGCCTGGCGTTCCGCATCGGATAGCTTTTTGTCGGCCAGGTACTCGGTGTTATGAGTTAGCGCCTGGCGATACTGCGGCGGAGATTCCGCCAGGAACGCGCCGGCCAGATAGTGGTGCAATTCGCTCCGGCGTCGCGGATTAAGCGTCAGGGCCTGCTGCAATACCGGCACGCTCGCCGAAATCTGGCCGCTTTGGTAGAGATTCTTTCCTAGCAGAAAGAGTCCTTCGGGTTCCCTGCCGGCTGGAAAACCGAGCGCACGGGCCTCTTCCAGGAAACTGGCGGCCAGCAGTTGAAAGCGGCGCTGCGAGCGCTCCAGAAGTTGTTCGGCGCGCCGCTCCGCCACGACTCCCAAGACGAATGCCTTGCCGCCAAGCTCTTCCGCCGGCAGCGGGTCGACGGCTCCCAATTTGCGTGCAATGGCCGCGGCCTCGGCGTTATGGCCCCGGTCGAGCGCCTCAAGCGCCTTGGCCAGCCCCTGCGACTCTGAGGCAGGTTCGGCGCCGTAGCGAAGCGTGAGCTGCACCACCACGATCGGCGCGACCGGCAGCAAGATCATGCCGGCCACGATGCCCGCCTGCAATGGATTGGTTTGCACCCAGTTCGCCAGGCGCCGAGCCAACTCGCCGATCATCGCCGCCGGTGAAGGCTTCGTTTCGGCTTCGGTCGTTGTCGCCTGGTTTGACTTTGACATGCCACAATCGGCAAAGAGGAGCAATCACATCCGCAGTATTCATGCGCGCGAGCGGCAGCCCCGCCGACCGCCTCAGAACGAAGCGAGACGCGCGCAAGACACGGGAAAGGCCGGGTTTGTATCGAAAGGGTTACCCGCTGTCAATGCGGGTTGGCCGCCGGCCGGCCGGCCGAAGCGATCTGCTCCATGATCCAGCGATCGACGTCGGCCAGCATGGCCGCGGTCAATTCATGACCGCAGGGATACTGCCGCAACGCCACGTGCAGCCCAGCGCTGTGGAACAGCTTAAGATCGTCGCACACGTTGGCGGTAGGATATTGCAGGCTGTCCCGGCCGCAGGCCAGGAAGATCGGCACGCGGCGAGCTTCAGCTAACGAGCGCAGCGCCCCCCGTCCCGCGGGAAAGGCGCCGCCCAGCGACAGCACGCCGGCAAATCGCCGCGGATGCTCCATTGCCAATCGGAAAGCCATCGTCCCGCCGCAGTCGAAGCCCGCCAGAAAGA
>DASZUP010000396.1:0-17813 GCA_035547635.1 Pirellulales bacterium | reverse complement strand
CGACGTCTGCCCGGTGCTGAAGTCCTTCTGACGATCACGAGTGGCTTCAGCCGCTCGCAGACAGAGGGCGAAGCCGCACCAGGCGTGATTCTCTTGCAGCAACGGCAGACTGGAAAGCGGACCGAGCCCGCCTTACTGTCTCGCGCCCGACTTGACTGAAGCTTGGGGATCGAGACGTACGCGAACGGTGGGCGCAAAACAACGATCAGAGGGAACAGAAGCAAACCAAGGAAACAAAGTACGAAGAAAGGATGCGTAGCGATTCCGCCCCTCTTTTTGCTCTTCGTTTCCTTCGCTACCTTCTGTTCACGTTCTTGCGGTGACGCGTCAGAACGCGACGCACGCCGTGGCCTCCTTCGCATGCGGGCGCTTATATCGCCCGGCAAGCTTCTTTGCGCTGGGTTTACTCGTGGCGCAACGCGTCGATCGGGTCCATCATCGCCGCGCGGCGGGCAGGATAAAGGCCGAACACGACCCCGACCGCAACCGAAACCAGGAAGGCGGCGATCACCGACCAGGGCTCAATCCGCGGTTCCAGTTTCTGAATGGCCGGCGGCAAGTCGCTATAGATGGCGGGGGCGACGTGCTTCAGAAACCATTGCGCCCCTGAAACTCCGAAGTAGCAGCAAAAGCCCAAAACGACGCCCAATACGCCGCCGGTTGTCGAGAGCACGACCGTTTCGGTAAGAAACTGTTGAATGATGTCACGGCGCTTGGCGCCGAGCGCGCGGCGGATGCCAATCTCGCGCGTGCGTTCCGTCACGGTCGCCAACATGATATTCATGATGCCGATACCGCCGACCAGCAACGAGATGCCGGCAATCAGCGCCGACAGCACGCGGAACATCAGTTGCAGCACGGCCGCCTGCCGCAACAACTCCTTAGGTACGATGATCGAATAGTCCACGGCCTTATGGAATTTCTCCAGTAACAGGCGAATCACGGCGGCCGTATCGTCCACTTCTTCGACGTCGCCCACGGTCACGGTCACCTGGCTCAACTGGACAATTTCTCCCTCGAAGCTGCCCGCCTTCGAGGTCATGACCTGATCGCCAATCCTGGCACGCAAGGTACTCAACGGGATGTAGACGTCGCTGTTGAAATCCTGGCCGGAAAAACTGCCGCCGATATTGCCTGAGGCGGCGCGCTCGTTCGTAACGCCGACGACCAGATAAAAGTCCTTGTCGACCTGGATCGCGCGGCCGACCGGGTCTTCATACGGAAACAACTGGGTCGCGGTCCCGTACGCCAGCACGCAGACGTTGTCGACGCGGTCCTGGTCGCGATCGGAAATAAAACGTCCTTGGCCCAGCTTCAGATTGTTCATCTCCAGATAGTCGGGCGTGCAGCCAACCAGCCGGCTCTCCGCCGTCTTGTCCAGATAGCGGACTTCTTTTTGTATCTCGCGCAGCGGCACGGCGCGGACCACCGTGGGAACGGTGGACGTGATGCGTTTGAAATCGTCTCGCAACACTCCGTAAGAGAGAAACCTCGCCTGCTGCAGCCCGGATTGATTGCCCGAGGGCTTGATGCTGCGGACGATGATGTTGGTGGCGCCAAGATCCTTGATTTGCTGCTGGGCCTGATAGCTGACCCCTTCGCCCATGGCCACCAGCCAGATCACGGCGGTGACGCCGATCATAATGCCCAGCACCGCCAGGCCGGAGCGCAGCTTGTGCAGCAGCAGCGTTTTCAGCCCCAGCCGCAATGTTTGTAGAAACTTCGACCTCAAGCGACCCACCTCGAATGCGAATCAACCGGCTAGCGCCGCGCGCCTGACCAGCTCGGTGCGCGATCTCGGAACGGCTGACGAATAGTTACTGGGCTCCGCCGCCGGAAAATCCGCCAGGTCCCCCGGGGCCGCCTGCTCCTCCTGGGCCGCCGCCTTGTTGCATCTGCTTCCTGCGGTCTTCCATGGCCTTGTGCTCGGCCCGATCGACGAAGCCGTTGCCGTCAGCATCCATCCTGGCGAAGAACGGACGGGCCTGTTCCGGCATTTCCTCCTGCGTGAGCTTGCCGTCCTTGTCTTTGTCCAAGTCAGAAAAGCTCATGCGGGGCCGTTGACCTCCGCCGCGGCCCCCCTCGCCGCGGCCTCGCCCGCCGTCCGGACCGCCTTGTCCGCCGGCCATTTCGGCGCCGACTCGTCCGCCGCTCTGCGACGCCGCCGATCCCGGCGGAGCGTCTCCGAATTTCTTCTTGATGTCGACGTCTTCAGCCACCATCGTCTCGCTACGAGCGTCGGAGATTTCCGCACGCGGGTTCTGCAGCACCAGCTCGCCTTCCTTGATGCCGTCCTTGATTTCGATCTCAGTATCGTTCGTAGCCCCCAGGATAACTTCGCGCCGCTCGACACCGCCTGGCTTTCGGACCCAGGAGTAGAACTTGTTTCCCAGTTCGACGACGCATTGCACTGGCACCGTGAGCACGTCTCGTCGCTCGTCGACCAGCACCTCGATTTCAGCAGTCATACCCGGCTTCAGCCCTTCAGGATGGCCGTCGATCTTGATGATCGTGGCGTATTCCTTGACGTTTCCCGAGAAGAAGCTGGTCGGCTCGGCCTGGTTGGCGATCGAAGCGACCGTGCCTTGCAATTGGCGGTCCTGGATCTTGACGACGGCTCGCATGCCGATCCGGAGCCGCTCGACCTTCGACTCATGGACGAGCGCCTTGACCTGCATGTTGGACAGATCGGGCAGCCGCAGAATGGCCTGAAACTCGTTGACAGAGGCGCCCAGGTCGATCTTGGGGCCCTGCTGGCTGGATCGCCAGCCGCCTGAGTCGTTGGCGTACACGACCATCCCGCTCTGCGGCGCCGTGATCAAGCACTTCGACATCTGTCGTTCCAGGCGTTCCAGCTTGGCCATTTGCAGGTCGTATTCAGCCTGCGCCGATCTCATGAGCGCCTCGGCGCTGTCGCGAGCGCTTTCCAACTCTTCCAGCATTTTGGCGCGGGTGTACTTTTCCAGAACCATTTTCGTGGTCTGGGCTACCCCCAGCGTCAGCTTGGCCTGTGCGACGGCGTACTCTTTGCTCTCCAGTTCCAGCGGCGTGGCGTACCCCTTGCGGTGCATGCGTTCCGTATAGTGGAGGGTGTTCTCCGCGCTGCTGAGGTTCTGCCGAGCGACCGTGATGTCCGCGTCGCTTTGCTCCATCAACTGCTTGAAGGTCCCTTCGCGATATTCCTCGACGGCGATTTTGGCGGCGGCCCAGGTGCGCTCTTCGGTGATCTTCTTCGCTTCCGCCGTCGCCACGACGATCTTTTGAGCGTTGACCTGATCTTCAATTAACGAGGAATCGAGACGGACTAATTCCGCCCCTTTTTCCACATGGGTGCCGTCCTGAATAATGTTCAAGATGGTGATCGGGCCGGGCACCTCGCACTTCAGTTCCAGGTTGCGAGCGCTCTCGACGTTTCCGTCTTCGGTGACCGTGACGATCAGGTTGGCTCGCTTCGCCGCGGTGGTCAGCAACTTCCGGCCGCTTTCGGCGCCTCCGGCGCCGGAGATATAGACGATGCCCGCTCCCACCAGCACGAGGACGCCAACGATCGACAGCACGTAGAAGAGCTTGTGCGATTTACCCCGGCCGCGCGGCGACTCCTCATGCTGCTCATCGTAGTGCAGTTCCTGGTCTGAGGTATCTCGATCTTCGGCCGTCATGGCGCCCATGCAACTGGCCTCCGTAAGGGGAGTGGTCGGTCTGGAGGAACCCTTGGTAGTAGTGTCGCGGCAGGGGCGACAAGTTACCTCGGCTGAAAAGAATCGCCCGTTGCGCGGAATTAAAGTGCAACGCGCGCAACCCAAGCGCCCCTAGAGAGGACGCACGGCTGGTAGGAGGGCTGTTGCCAGGCGTTCTCCCGCCTCAGGATCCAATTGTTCTCGGCCGCCCTCAGTTTTGCAAGCAGAATTTGCCCTCAGGTCGTGTGCTAGCATCGCTCGAGCCGTTTGCCGGAGACAGAGCGTCTGCCGCGTCTGCCCCGGCGTCGCTGCGAGAAGAAACCGGCCGACTGCTTGAAAACGCCCACGGCAACGGACAAAATTCCTTTCGTTTCCCCGCCGCCAGCATGCCGACTGAGCGGCCGGAATGTATGCT
This sequence comes from Pirellulales bacterium, assembly GCA_035547635.1. Lineage (GTDB taxonomy): Bacteria > Planctomycetota > Planctomycetia > Pirellulales > JAICIG01 > JAICIG01. The sequence continues at coordinate 13,721 of DASZUP010000396.1, read as the reverse complement.
TCAGCGACATCCGTTTCCTTCCTTTGCCCAGCCAGGAGCCTAGCCGTGACGAGAAAACCAGGCGCCAATCGCCGCCAGTTCTTGAAGGCCTCGGCCGCGGCGGCCGCCGCGCCGACGATCGTCCCCTCGACCGTATTCGCCAAGCCAGGCCAACCCGCCCCCAGCGATCGCGTCGTCGTCGGCTCGATCGGCACGGGCGACTTAGGACGCCGGCATCACTTGAAGAACCGCCTGCTGCCGAACAAGCGGATCGAGGTGGCGGCCGTTTGCGACGTCGACCGCAATCATCGCGATCAGGCCGCCTTGGACGTGCTCCATGCCACTGGCCGGCGCGTCGAGGCCTACAAGGACTTCCGCGATCTCTGCGATCGCCAGGACATCGACGCCGTGCTGATCGCCGTGCCGGATCACTGGCACGCGTTGGCCGCCATCTATGCGATGGAGTCGGGCAAGGACGTCTATTGCGAGAAGCCGCTGACGCTGACCATTCAGGAAGGTCAGAAGATGGTCCAAGCGGCTCGCCGCTATGGGACCGTGTTCCAGACCGGCAGCCAGCAACGCAGCGACCGGCGGTTCCGTCTGGCTTGCGAGCTGGTCCGCAACGAGAAGATCGGCAAGCTGCAGCGAGTGGACACGCACATCGGCGGCATCGATTCGGGTACGTGGCAAGCGCCGACCACGCCTCCGCCCGAGTTGGACTGGAACTTCTGGCTGGGGCCCGCGCCATACGCCGACTACAGCCCGAACCGTTGCCACTATCAGTTCCGCTGGTTCTCCGATTATTCCGGCGGCAAGATGACCGACTGGGGCGCGCACCATAACGATATCGCCCAGTGGGGCATCGGCGCGGACGGCTCCGGACCGGTGAAAGTCAAAGGCAGCGGCCAGTTTCATGAAAACGGGCCGCACGACGTCCCCGGCGAGTTCGACGTACAGTACACGTATGCCGATGGCGTCGAGTTGCATTGTCATTCGCAAGGCGAGAACGGCGTCAAATTCACCGGCAGCGACGGCTGGGTGTTCGTCAGCCGCGGCCGCATTGAAGTCTCTCGCGGCGGCAAGAACTTGAAGGACTACGACGGCATCGTCAAGGAGTTCTCGCCCGACTCGTTCGCCACGAAGCTTTACGTCAGCCGCGATCATCACGAGAACTGGCTGGATTGCATCCAAAGCCGCGAGCGGCCGATTTGCGACGTCGAGATCGGTTATCGCTCGGTCACGGTCTGCCACTTGGGCAATATCGCCATCAAGCTCGGTCGCGAGTTGAATTGGAGTCCTGAAAAAGAGCAGTTCGTCGACGACGACCAGGCGAACTTGCTGGTCAGCAAGCCGATGCGTGCACCGTGGCACGTCTAAGCCCCGGGGAAGACGCACTTCGTTTCGCAGCCGACTTTCTGCATCCCAACCGACTTTACGAGGAATCTTGATATGCCATCCGTGGAACAACTCAGCGATCAGCTCGGTTCGAGCGATCAGGCCAAGGTTTATCAGGCCAAGCGGGCGCTCGCCGAGCAGACTTCGGCCGCCGGCGCTCCAGGCAAGGACAAGGAGCGGGCCGAGCTCGCTGCTTCGCTCGCCAAGATCGTCGCAGCGACGAGGCCCAAAAGCGGACAGGACAAAACGCCGGTCGCCGCCTATTCGGCAAAAGTCCGCGGCGAGATCTGCCGCGCGCTGGCCGCCGTGGGCGGCGACATGGAAACGCCCGCCTTGAAGCAGGCGCTGGCCGATTTCGAAAGCCGCGAGATGGCCCGCTTCGCGCTGGACCGCATGACGTGCCAGGCCGCCACAGACGCCTTGGCGGAAGCGGCGATTCAAGCGGTCGGGGCCGAGTTTCGCGTGGGGGTCGTCAATGCTCTAGGGCGGCGCTCCGGCTCGGGCGTGGTCGACGCCTTGAAGAAATGCGCGGCAGACGCCGATCCGCACGTTCGCCTGGCTGCGGCCGAGGCGCTGGCCAACCATGCCGACGCTTCGGCGGACGAACTGCTCGTCGCCGCCGAAAAGCAACCGGGCGACCGCGCCGCGTTGAGAATGTCCAAAGCCCGCATTCGGCTGGCCGAAACACTGGTGCGGGCCGGCCAGCAAGAGGCGGGTAAGAAGATCTATCAGGCCGTCGCCCAAAGCAACGCCGAAGGCCCGCAAAAGAAGGCGGCGCAACAAGCGCTGTCGCAGCTTGGTTAGGAGCCGGCAAGCACTGCTTTCGCGACGTTCGCAAGGCTACAGCTAGTCGCGTCAGACCTCGCACTGATTTTGCTCAGTCGGCAGGCGGGACATGCAGCGCCTGCCCTGCCGGCCCCTGTTATTTTTTTCACGCTATCCCTTTGAGTCGTACACGATGCAAATCACGCACACGGATGCCCCGCTGACAGACCTCCAGGCCGACGCCGTTGTCGTAGGCCTGTTCTCCGACGGCGAACCGACCGGCGCCGCGGCGCTTGTCGATCAGTCGACGGGCGGTTTGCTGAGCCGGTTAATTGAGACCAAGGAAGTTTCCGGCAAGCTTTATGAGCTTACGCCGCTCTACGGCGCCGAGGGCCTGGCGGCGCCGCTGACGTTGATTGCGGGCCTGGGGCCGCGAGAAGAGTTCGACCGCGGCCGGGCCTTTCGGGCCGCCGCGGCGGCAGCGAAGTTTCTGGCAACCAGGTCTCGTTCACGCGTCGCCTTTTGTCTGGCGGAAGACGGTCCGGAAGCCGTTGCCGAAAGCGCCGTGGCGGGCGCCATCGTAGGTTGCCAGGGACAGGACTTGTATCGTGCGGAAAAGCAGCGTTATCCATTCGAGGCCGTCGTGTGGCGCGGCGCGCAGGAGCCGGCCATCGCAGCCGGACGCATTCTGGGCGAGAGCGTCAACTTCAGCCGCCGCCTGGTCAACGAACCTCCGCAAGAGATTTACCCTGCGTCATTTTGTTCGCGAGTCGGCGAACTAGCGGTTGAGTGCGGGTTGGAGATTGAAGCCTGGGACGAAGACCGGTTGCGGCAGGAGCGAGCCGGCGCGTTGCTGGCGGTGGCTCGCGGTTCGGCCCGACCGCCGCGCCTGCTGGTGTTGCGCCATCGAGGCGGAGAACCCGATGCGGCGCCGCTGGCGCTCGTCGGCAAAGGGGTGACTTTCGACTCGGGCGGCCTGTCGCTCAAACCGAACGATTCCATGAAGACCATGAAGTGCGACATGGCTGGCGCCGCCGCAGTCGTCGGCGCCATGCGAGCAATTGCGCTGTTGAACTTGCCGGTCAACGTGATCGGCCTGGCCGGCCTGGTTGAAAACATGCCGAGCGGCTCCGCCATGAAGCTGGGCGACGTATTGACGGCTCGCAACGGCCGCACGATCGAAGTCCAGAACACCGACGCCGAAGGCCGCCTGGTGCTGGCCGACGTGCTCGATATCGCGGTTGAGATGGGCGCCGCTCGGATCGTCGATCTGGCGACGTTGACCGGCGCTTGCGTGGTCGCATTGGGCCTCGACGTCGCCGGATTGATGACCAACGATCAGGCCTGGTGCGAAGAGGTCGCCGCCGCCGCGCGAATCTGCGGCGAGCCGCTCTGGCAGTTGCCGATGTTTCCGGAATATCGCGACGGTATCAAGAGCGAGGTCGCCGACATCCGCAACACGGGCGAAGGCCGCTGGGGCGGCGCCATTTCCGCCGCAAAGTTCCTGGAGGAGTTCGTCGCCAACCGGCCTTGGGCGCATCTGGATATCGCCGGGCCTGCGTTCCTTGAAAAGCCCAAGCCTTGGATTGATGGCGGCGGCAGCGGCGCGTTCGTTCGCACGCTGGTGGAACTTGCCCGGGAGTATGGAGAGAGACTGCAGGCAGAAGCACTCGCCGCTTCCTGACCGCCGCCCGTTTGCTGGCGCCCCCGCCTCTGTGGGTGGGACAGTTATGGCGATTTTCGGGCAAAAGGCCCTCGGAAATGCTTGCAGACGCGAACTAAACTACCATAATGTTGGCGTGTAACCTGCCGTCGCGGGAGAGCACTACCACGGACGACGCGGTCTCTCCCGGCTCATTTTTGCAGCCAACCTTGTTTGAGCGATCTGTTTTTTTGGCGAACCATGGATGGTCAGGCGTCGTAGTGAGTGGCTGGCTCGCCCTGCTGGGCCTGCCGCGCTCTGGGAAAGCCAGAGCAGATAAAGAAGCTTGTTTTCATTGGAGCCGCGCGCGTTGTTATTTTGACAGCGTGTTTTTTCTAACCAGGAAGTATGAGGAACCCCATGAAAGTGCTGACATCTATCTTTTGCACGGCCCTGATGCTGGCCAGCGCCTCGTTCGCCACGGGCGCCGAGCTGAAGAGCGGCGTGCAGCCGGGCGATTCGATCGGCGCGTTCGACGTCGTGAAGTGCGCCGGCGCCTCGGATGACGGCGTCGATACGGGCGCAAAGCTCTGCTATCGCTGCAAGTACGGCGGTCGTCCGATGGTCATGGTCTTCACCCGCAAGGCCGACGAGAAGGTTGCCGGGCTGGTCAAGAAGCTCGACTCGGCGGTGACCCACAACTCCGACGCCAAGCTGGCCGCCTTTGTGAACCTGCTGGGCGACAACCAGGAATCGCTGGAAGCCGAAGCCAAGAAGTTCGGCGCCAAGACGAAAGCTAACAACGTGCCGATCGTCGTCCCGGTCGAATATGAAAACGGTCCGGATAACTACGGCTTGAATCCCAAGGCCGAGGTGACCGTGATCCTGGCCGTCAAGGGTTCGGTCGTCGCCAACCACGCTCTCAGCAAGGGCGAATTGAACGACAAGGCGATCGAGTCGATCCTGGCCGATGTGCCGAAGTTGCTGAAATAAAGCCTGCCGCAAGGCGTCTCAGTCGAGGCCAGCCGACCTCGACCTGGGCTCGCGCGCGGAAACCATTCAGACCGCGACTTAGCCGATCTTTCAGGCTGAGTCGCGGTTTTTTTTCGCTTTCGAAGCCGTCGGGCCGTCGCCTGTACTTTTTGCCGCCGGGCGGACTATAATCTTTTGTTGGGCGAAATGTGCCGCGGAGAAACACGCCTCGTATCCTGCCTGGGCGGCTCACTGCGGTTGAGAACGTTTGCTTCGGCGGCGCTTGTTTTGGCTCTTGCCAACCGAGGCGGACCGGCCGAGCATCGGCTGTAAGGGCCTGCGAGCAATCCAGCCCCCTGCAACCGGGTGGTCAATTGTCACCCCGCTCTGGAAGTTCATGGCACAATATAAGTTAAGATCACCCGATCAGCCTGTTTGGCTGCGAGCCGTGCTCTGGCTGTTCGAGTTTTCCGCCTCGCTCAAGCTGGCCGTGGTGCTGATCTTCGCCTCGGCCGCCGTGCTCGGACTGGCCACGTTTGTCGAGAAATTCTACGGCACGGCGGGCGTGCAATTCGGCATGTACGGGGCGTGGTGGTTCACCGGGCTGAATGCCTTGCTGGCCTGGAATATCTTCGCCGCCGCCGCCATTCGCTATCCCTGGAAACGCCACCAAACCGGATTCGTCATTACGCATATCGGCTTGCTGACGCTGCTGTTTGGCTGCTTGATGAGCCGCCGCGGCGGCATCGACGCGCAAATGCCGGTTTTTGAAGGGGCTCGGGCCCACCTGGCGTTTGAGGACTCGCAGCATTTCTTACTGAGTGTACGCGACCGTTCGCCGGGCCAATCCCTTGACCAGGCCTTGGACGGCAAAGCGAAGAGCACGCCGATTCCTTTCGTCGCCGGCCCGTTCAACTGGTCCGACTACGAAACCAAACTCCCCTTCCTGCCGTGGCGTCTGGCCCATCGCGATCAGGGCGTGCTGTATGACCGGGACGGCGTCAAGCTGGAGGTGCTGGACTACTACAGCAACTCGGAGGAAGTGCAAGCGCCTTATCTCCGTTTGTGGTTGACCATGCCTGGCCGCGCGGCAATGGGGCCTGACGGCAAGCCGATGGAAACCGCCGAGCGCTGGATGCCGATCGAATTGCACATCCGGCAGCTCAGTGATCAGCGTTTCAAGCAATATCGTTACGGAACGGGCGCACGCGAGGAGGTCGGCGGAGGTAAGATCATCTTCTCGCTCTCCGGCAGCCAGGAAGAAGTCGACGCGTTCTTGCATAGTCAGCCGGAAGGCGAAATCGGCAAGCAAGGGCAGGCGGTGCTGTATGCCGCCGGCAAAAAATATCCGGTCGACGTGGCGGAAAAGGCCGGACAAGGAAAGTTTCCGCTTGGCGAATCGGGCTACGAAGCCGAGATCATCAAGTTCGTCGGCACGGCCGATCTTGACCGCGACGCGCCGCCTGACGAGTTGCACGTAATTCAATCGGCAGGCCGCGAAGACGCCGAGAACCCGGTGGTCGAGTTGCGGATCCATCCGGCCCAGGGCGAGTCGCAGCGGATGTTGCTGTTCGCCGACATGCCGGAATTGAATCTGCAAGATTACGAACACGGCGTGTTCGGCGCCTACTGGTTCGATCATGGCAAAAAGACTGCGGCCGAGTTGCAGGCCGGCGGCGGTTCGTCGCGGATCGACATCTTGCAAGGCCCGCTGGCCGAAGACGGCAAGGCCAGGCTCTATTACCGCTACTGGAATCGGAAGACGGTCGTCGCCGCCCGCGAGCTGCCGCTCGACGAAACTCCGGTCGACGCGTTCAAGATGCCGATCGCGCAATTGCGGATGTACGCCGACCGCACGCACTTCGTTCCCAGCGACCATCCCGAAAAGAAGCTGACGCCGAAGAAGTTCGACAAGACGACTCAGATCGTCGCCGCCCATCGCGGCGCCAAACTGAGAATGACGGTTGACGGCCAGAGCGAAACCTTTTGGCTGGAAGGCAAACCCGTCGAAGCCGAACCGGGGCCGCCGGTGGTCCATACCATGGCCTCGGACAAGCGAGTGGTTTCGGTCTCGATGCCGCTGGACGCCATCGACGTCGGTTTCCAGGTGGAGTTGAATGAGTTCGAGATGAAGCTCGATCCGGGCACCAGCCAGCCTTCGCATTATTCCAGCTACATTGACGTCCTTAGCCCGAAGGGCGACAAGACGCTGGCCGAAAACGTCTGGATCACGATGAATGCGCCGGTCGATTTCGCCGACCCGGCCGAAGACCGCTCGTATCGTCTCTACCAGGAAAGCTTCATGGGGCCCTGGCGCGCGTCCGACCCGGAATTCAAACGGCTCGTGCCCGGTTCGTCGAAAAAGAAGCTGCTTTACGGCTCGGTGCTGACCGTCAATTACGATCCGGGCCGCGGCGTGAAGTACATCGGCTGCCTGCTGGTGATCGGCGGGATCGCCACGATGTTTTACATGCGGGCCTACTTCTTCAAGCCGGCGGGCAAGGCCAAGGCCTTGGCGGCCGCGGCTTCGCCGAAACCCAACCCCCAACCGCCTCGGCAGCCCGTGACGTCGTAAGGCGCCGGCCCAGGCCGCTTGATTGTGAGGATCTTTTATGATGCGCGGAATGACTACGGCGGTGTTGCTCAGCGGGCTGGCTCTGCTGTTGGGCGGCGCCCGGGGTGAAGCGGCCGAAGCGTCGCTCGACTGGTCCGCATGGCGCCACATTCCGGTGCTGCACCACGGCCGCATCATGCCGCTGGATACCTTCGCCCGGCAAGCGGTCGACATCATCTGCGACCGGACCAATCCCAAGCTGGGGCTGAAGGGCGCCGTGCCCGCCGACGAATTGAATTCGGCTGAGTACGAAGCCGCGCTCAAGCTGTTTCCGGCCGGCCCCAACGACAAGCCCGCGGCCGGCGCCCCGCGCCGCTTTGAGGCGGTGGAACTGCTGGTCAGTTGGCTGGCCGAACCGGAAAAGTGGGAGGATGTGCCGTTCATTCTGGCCGAGCACGATGAATTGCGCGAGAAGTACCTCGGAGTTCCGGTCACGAATGAGAAGGGCGAGCATCTGCGATACGTCTCGCCGCGGCAAGTCGAAGAAGCGGCCGCACTGCACGAAGGCCTGGCGGCCATGCGAGACCGCCGCCGTCAGGCGATGCTCAAGGAAGAGGAGTTCGTCCCGACCAATCTCGATAAGCGGATGACCGAACTGCAGGAGGCGTATTCCCTGTTCCGGTCGCTCACTTTCGATCCGGCCCGGCAGATCACGTTGCCGCGCCAGCAGGCCTTGGGCATCACGAGCCGGTTCCTGGAAAAGTTCCAGAACATGGTGCAGACCTGGTCCAGTCTGAGCGACTCGCTCGGCACGCTGCCAATGCTCGGCGAATCCGACGAACTGACGGCCGGCAAGCAGTCCTTGCAGAGCGTGTTCCAGCTTGTCGAACAGCCCGATGCCACGGCGGCGCAGATCGAGCCGCATCTGGAAAAGTTTCTCGTCTCGGCGAAGTCGCTGGCCAAAACGCTCGGCAGGCTGCGCAAGAACCTGCTCGACAAGCCCGAGGGCGATCAACTGGCCAAGTTGGACGCGCGGCAGTTGGATCAGTTTCGCTCGCTGTTCCGCGAGTTCGACGCCGAGGCGGCGCAGCTCGTTAAACAGGCCGCCGAAATGCGGATAGCCCTGTACGACAATGGCGATTGCATTCATGTCGTGCCGGCTTTGGATCCGTATGCCTTGGAAAAAGACCGTCCGCGCGAGGACGACGCTCACCCCTGGCTCAGCCTGCAAGCCGTCCTGTACGGCTCGAAAGACTTCCTGCACGACTACCCTGAAGACAAGGTGACGGCCGCGCGGAACAGCTTCCGCCGCGCCGTGCAGGCCTATCTGGCCAGCCAGAGTAAACCAACCGCCAAGGCGGCCGACGAGTTCCTCGGCGCCTCGCTGGCCTTCTCTCGCTCGCTGCGCGAACTGGCTGAAGCGGTCGAGCCGCAACGTGAGAAGCTGCCGATCGAGGCTCGCGACGACGAGCTGATTGCGCACACGGCCTACCCGGCGCCCGAGGCGCTCGACGTGGAAGTCCGTTACAACCACGTCGAGCCGTTCAAATGGTCGTGGATCATCAGCCTGGGAGCGGTCTGCTCGCTGGCGTTGGCGTTCGGCATCATCCGCAAGCCGATGTTCTGGCTAGGCGTCTCGCTGCTGTTCGCCGGGTTGGGCTGGACCGCCTACGGGTTTGCCATGCGGATCAGCATCACGCACTGGGCGCCGGTGACCAACATGTACGAAACGGTGGTCTTCGTGCCGTTCTTCGTCTCCATGCTTGGCGCCTGGTTCACACTGTTGCCGCTTACCTGGCCGGGCCTGAAGAATGCCTGGCGATTCTCGGCCATTCCCGGCACTTGGGAGCAAAACCCCCTCACGCTGGAACAGAAACAGTTGTTCGACGGATCCACCTGGACGGTCGGCGGCTACTTGATGCTCCTGCCGCGGGCCGCCTTGATGGCCGGCTTGTTCTACGCTTTGGCGCGAGCGCCTTATGCCGCGGGCGGCCGCACGGTCATCAATCTGTTGCCGAACATCGATGCCGGTCAGTCGCTGCCCGACGGCAATGACCTGATGACCTGGTTCGTCGGGCTCTGCGTATTGATTCCCTCGATTTGGTTCCTGCCCCGCGTGGCGCTTTCCTGCGTGCTCGGCCTGGCGTTCGTGCCGCTCAGCTTGCGGGGCCGCTTCGGCCAGCTTGTTGAACAAGTCTACCCGCGTTGGCCGTTCGTGCTGTCGGCGACGTTCGCTGCGTTCCTGGGCGCGTTCACCGCCTGGTGGTCGCCCGTGCTCAATGAAAATATCGAGCCGCTGCAGCCGGTGTTGCGTGACAACTTTTGGCTGCTGATTCACGTGCTGACGATTGTCTCCAGCTACGGCGCCGGCGCGCTGGCCTGGGGCTTAGGCAATATTTCGCTCGTTTACTACCTGTTTGGCAAGTATCGCGATCCCGTCGTGCATACGCCTGCCGCGGCGGGCTTCGGCCCGGCCAGCGACGACGTCGACGTCACGCATCAAGGCCGCCGTCCGCCGGAAGCCTGCCACGCACTGGCGGGCTACACCTACAAGGCCGTGCAGGTCGCCGTGATGCTGCTGATCACCGGAACCATCTTGGGCGGACTTTGGGCTGACGTTTCCTGGGGCCGTTTCTGGGGCTGGGATCCGAAGGAAGTCTGGGCTTTGATCTCCGGACTGGTTTACCTGGCCATTCTCCACGGTCGCTATGCCGGGTTGTTCGGTAACTTCGGGCTGGCCATCGGCTCGGTGTTGGGCGCTTCGGCGATCGTCTTTTCGTGGTATGGCGTCAATTTCGTGCTCGGCGCCGGCCTGCACTCCTACGGCTTTGGCGCCGGCGGGCAAGCCGAAGTCGGCGCCGCCGTGTTGCTCAACTGGGCCTTCGCCCTGGCTGCCACCATTCGTTACCTCTCGGAAACCACCAAGAGCGTACCGGCTACGAAGGAAGAGATGGAACCGGCGGAAACGCGCTAGGCGGCCCGTTCCGGGTTCAGGCGGGCTTGTCGGTGGGCATTGCCCACCGGCGAATCATGGTGGGCAATGCCCACCCTACGGCAGCAGTAACAATTCGCACGGCGGCAGCGGCTCGGATAGACTAAAGCGCCGTTTCTCATCGGCGCCCGTCCGCATTTCTGTCCTGCTGAGACCCGTCAGCCCAAGAAGGATGCCGTCATGAAGCTTCTCGCGTTCCCTGCAACGATTATTGGCTTGCTGTTCTTTATTGCCGCCGCACGCGCTGAGAAGAACGCGGAACTTGCTCCCTCGACGACAAAGCCGGGCGAAGTGCTGGTGCAGGATGCATTCGACGAACCGCAACTCAGCAAAGCCTGGGCGGTCAACAAAGGAGATTGGCAGATTGCGGAAGGCGCACTAATCGGCCGCGAGAAGGCGGAAGACAAACATGCCGCCGTGCTGACGCTGAAGCAGCCGAACCGAAACTCGCTGCTGAAATTCTCGTTCAAGCTCGATGGCGCCAAGGGCTTCAACGTCAGCTTCAATCATGCCAAAGGCCACCTGTTCCGCATTGGCGTCGGCGACAAGGCGCTGACCCTCATCAAAGATCAGGACAAACGCGACCCAGACTCGAAGCGCGCCGTGCTGGCCAGAGCGGCCGGCGCCTTCTCGGCCGATACGTGGTACACAATGCTCGTGGAAATCCAAGGCGACAAGGTCTCGGTGCAGATCGACAACGGCCTCAAGACCTCGGCCAGTCACGCGGACCTCGACGTCGATAAGACCGGCTACCGTTTCGTCACCCGCAGCGAGTCGCTGTTGCTTGACGATGTGACCGTCTGGCGAGTTGCCCCCTGAGCCGATTGTCAAGATTTCGACAATCGCTTAGCGAAATCGGTGACAATTCAGGGCATCAAAAGGACCCCATCATGAAACGTTCCTGCCTGCTCGTCTTCGTGCTGTCCGTCGGCTGCTTTGCAACTCTCGTAAACGCGGCGCCGCCGGCCGGGCAATCTGCGTCGAAGCCCAACGTGCTGTTCATCGCGGTCGACGACCTGAACCACTGGGTCGGTCATTTGCATCGCAATCCGCAGACGCGCACGCCGCAGATCGATCGGGTGGCGGCGATGGGCGTGACGTTCACGCGGGCCAACTGCGCGGCGCCGGTCTGCAACGCCTCTCGGGCCGCGTTGATGTCAGGCCTGCGTCCGAGCACCAGCGGCGTGTATGACAATGGCCAGGACTGGAAGCCGGTCATGGCGAAGAAACTGACGCTGACCACGCAGTTTCTCGAGGCCGGCTACCAGGTCTTCGGCGCCGGCAAGATCTACCACGGCAGCGCCCATCGCGAAGGAGAATGGACCGAATACTTCACGCCGAGCGGCGGCGGCAAGCTCAGGCGGCATCCATCAGCCCCGGACGACGGAGTCGGCGGGATCAAGTTCTGCCCGCTGGCCAACGACGACCAGGACATGCCGGATTACAAGGTCGTCAGCTACGCCTTGGACAAGTTGCAAGCCGCTCACGACAAGCCGTTTTTCCTGGCCGTCGGACTGGTCAAGCCGCACATGCCGTTCAGCGTGCCGAAGAAATACTTCGACCAGTTTCCGCTCGACGGAATTGAATTGCCCCCGCATCGCGAGGACGACCTGCAGGACGTTCCGCCCGGCGGCGTGAAAATGGCCCGGCCTGGCGGCGACCATGCGCAGATGCTGGCCTCCGGGCGCTGGAAAGAGGCAGTGCAGGCCTACCTCGCCACGATCGCCTTCTGCGATGCCATGGTCGGCCGGTTGCTGGATGGGCTGGTGCAATCGCCGCATCGAGATAACACCATCGTCGTCTTCTGGGGCGACCATGGTTGGCATCTCGGCGAGAAGCAGCATTGGCGGAAGTTCGCCTTGTGGGAAGAAGCGGCCCGGGCGCCGTTGATCTGGGTCGTTCCCGGGCTGACCCGGCCCGGCGGCGTTTGCGAGCGGCCGGTCGACTTCATGAGCATCTATCCGACGCTCTGCGATCTGTCCGGCATTGCCATTCCGGAGCACGTCGAAGGGCCCAGCATTCGCCCGCTGCTGGCGGAGCCCGCGGCGCCGTGGAAACGCGCCGCACTGACCACGTTCCATCGCAACAACCACAGCCTGCGGAGCGAAAGGTGGCGATACATTCGCTATGCCGACGGCGGCGAAGAACTCTACGACCACGACGCCGACCCTTACGAATGGAAGAACCTTGCCGCCGCTGCGGAACATGAACAAGTCAAAGCGGAATTGGCCCGGTGGTTGCCCAAGGTCAATCGAGAAGAACTGCCGCGCGACCAACCGGCGAAGAAGCAACGCAAGAAGGCCGCGCGGAATTCAAAATGAGCTATCGCGTTGGCCCGTTTTACTCCAACTCATCCAGAAACTCATCAATCGCCGTCTCCCATTCGTCGGGCAACGGGTCATTGTGCCCGACGCCCGTCAAGGTGATGAAGCGCTTCGGATCATTGGCCGCGGCAAACAGACGACGGCCCATTTCGAACGGAATGATCTCGTCCTCGTCGCCGTGGCAGTGGAGCAGCGGTCCGCGATAGTCGGCAATCTTGCTCAGCGAATCAAGCCGGTTCCGCATCAGCAGCCGGACGGGAAATAGCGGGTAAAAATAGGCGGCGACGTCGGGCAATGACGTGTAAGTCCGCTCCAGAATCAGACCTCGCGCGCCGTCGCGGCTGGCCAGGTCGACCATCACGCCGCCGCCGAGCGACTCGCCCATCAGCACAATCGCATCCTCTGCCACGCCCGCCCGCTCGGCCAGCCAGGCTCGCGCCCCTCGCGCATCGAGCAGCACGCCCGCTTCGTTCGGCGCCCCTTCGCTCAGGCCGTAGCCGCGGTAATCGAACGCCAATAGTGCGAGGCGGTGAATGTCCGCCAAATGCTTGAACCGTTCGGCCCGGTAGCTGATATTGCCGGCGTTGCCGCAGGCGAACAAGACGCAAGCTCGAGGTTGCGGATGGGCAAAATACCAGCCGTGCAGCCGCGTTCCATCGGCCGCCGTAAACTGGGCCCGTTCGACGTTTGGCAAGTCCCAGCCGACCAGCGGCTTTCGCGAGGGAACGAAGATCAACCGCTCTTCGAAGAACATCATCACCAACAAGAGCAGAAGGTAGCAGACCGTCGCAAGCCGCGCGGCTCGCCCGAGCGCCCGCCGCAACCGCGAGCGCCGCGGAACAGGCGCCGGCCGCGTCACAAGTTCTGCAGGAGCTTCCACGACTGCGCCCTCTGCTTGTCCGCGCCCATCTCAACAAGGAATCCTTACTTTCCCACCGCAGAAAGCAAGCTCCCCCTCTCAAATATTCGCCGTTGATTAGCGAATATTAGCGTTCCCGTCGCTTCCCCTCTTTTCCGCTCCGCATTCCGCATTCCGCATTCCGAGCTCCTGCGTTTCAGCCTGCCTCCTGCTCCAGCACGCCCAAGCCGATCTTGCGC